>DASVLM010000315.1:0-11385 GCA_036384875.1 Noviherbaspirillum sp. | reverse complement strand
CTTGTTGGCCTGTCCGATGAGAGTGCCTTGCTTATCGTGCAGGTCGACTTCCGCACGCATCGACATGCCGACGCGAAGCGGATGATCGGCCAACTGCTTCGGGTCAAGCGCAATTCGTACCGGCAGGCGCTGCACCACCTTGATCCAGTTGCCGGTTGCGTTCTGCGCAGGCAGCAAGGCGAAAGCTGCACCGGTGCCGGCGGAAAAGCCGACCAGCTTGCCATCGTACTTCACGCTGCTGCCGTATACGTCCGCCGTCAGCTTCACTGGTTGCCCGACGCGCATGTCGCGCAATTGCGATTCCTTGAAATTGGCATCGACCCAAACCTGGTCCAGCGGCACGATCGCCATTAGCGGTGCTCCCGGGCTGACACGTTGCCCAACCTGCACACTACGCTTGGCTACTTCGCCGCTGACTGGCGCGTAAAGCGTTGCGCGCGATTGCGCCAGCATCGCTTCCTGCACCCGTGCGGCGGCTCGCTGTACGTTGGGATGGTTGGCGACGCTCGTGCCGTTGGTCAAAGCACGTCCTGATGCAAGCTGCTCCTTCGCTGCATCCACAGCAGCCTGCGCGGCAATCACGGCATTCTCGGCATGGCGGATTTCTTCGCTGGACACTGCACCGGAACCGGCAAGTGCCTTGCGACGCGCGAGATCGTCCTTTGCCCTGGCAAGTTCCGATTCGCGCATGGCGAGCGTGGCGCCCGATTGCGCCTGCGCCGTATAGAGCGTACGAACCTCGCGCACGGTTTGCGCAAGTTGCGCCTCCGCTTGCGCCAGCGCGACGTCTGCGTCTGCCGAATCGAGGCTGACCAGCGGCTGACCAGCCTTTACGATGTTGGTGTCATCGGCGTAGATCTTGGTGACGGTTCCCGCTACCTGCGGCGTGACTTGAACGACGTTGCCCTGCACGTAGGCATTGTCGGTTTCCTCGAAATCGCGCAGGAAGATTGCCCAGTAGGCGAGATAACCGATGGCGGCGATCGTAAATATGACGGCGATCGTCAGCATGACTTTCTTGCGCTTTGGCGTACCCGACGGCGTGTTTTTAGCCGGCCTGGCGTTTGCCGCTGCGGTGTTTTCTGCGTTGGTGGATGCGTTCATGTGAGCTCCTGTATTCGATCTTGTCGTTTTTAGCGATTGGCTGCCAGCGTTGCGGTGTCTGTTGCAAATCCGCCGCCCAGTGCGCGGACCAGCGACACCTGCAGGTCATCGCGCCGCGCCTTCAAGGCTGCCATCGCACGGCGCTGCGTGAGCAATTGTGTTTCAACCGTCAACACGGTCAGGTAAGGCGACAAGCCGCCGCGATAACGCAGCGTTGCGAGTCGATGCGCTTCCTCGGCGGCATTCAACGCGTTACGCGTCGCTGCTTCTTCACGTCCCAGGTCCGCAATGCGTGTCAATTGCTCTGCCACATCCTGTGCGGCACCCAATACCGACTGGTTGTATTGCGCGATGGCGAGGTCAATGTCACTCGCTTTGCCAGCGTAATTCGCACGCAGCCGTCCGGCGTCGAACAGCGGCAGGCGAATTGCAGGGCCGATGCTGCTCATTAGGCTGCCTGCGGAAAATAATTGTCCGAGTCCGATTGACTGGAAGCCGATCAGCCCATTCAGATTGATGTTTGGATAGAACTGCGCTTTGGCGGCATCGGCCTCCCCGACAGCAGCGGTAATGCGCGCACGTTGCGCAGCCAGTTCCGGCCGGCGACCGAGCAGGTCGAGCGGCAGACTGGAAGGAATGGCAAACGACGCAGGGCGAGCGGACGGACGCGCGATCTTTTCCGCCGCAGCAGGCATGTCGCCCGCGAGCACGGCGAGCTGCAGGCGCGTGATTTTCATGGACGTCGCAAGCTGCTCAAGTTCGATCTGTAGTGCAGCCTCGTTGGTTTCCGCCTGCTTGACTTCGACTTGCGTATCCAGGCCGTTCGCAACGCGCTGGTCAATCAGCTTATGGATCTCGCGGCGCTGCTTTAACGTGGCAAGAAGCACGTCCTGCATCTCGTATTGGCCTGCCAGCTGAAGATAGGCGCGTGCAATCGAAGTCGTGAGCGCAAGACGGGCCGCATCACGATCGAATGCGGCGGCTTTCAGCTGTGCGTCGGCTGAACGTATCAGGGCCGCATTCCTTCCCCACAGGTCGAGGTCCATGCCGAAGTTGACTGCTGCCTGTCCTTGGCTGACATATTCCCCGCCGTCGCCCAAGGGCGGGGGCGGGATCAGATAATTCTCCGACTGCCGTCCGTAGCTTGCATCGACGGCGGCATTCACTTGCGGTCGGCTGGCAGCGCGGCTCATATCGGAAGCAGCCTGCGCTCGCGCTATACGGGCTTGTGCGACTGCCAGCGTGGGGCTTTGGGCCAGGCCGCGCTCGATCAGGTTGTTCAGTTGCGAATCGTTCCAGGCGGCCCACCATTGTGCAGAGGGCCATTGGCCGTTCGCTCCGGTGCTACTGGCGGGCACTGCAATCTCGACGCCGTGCAACTGCGTATTTTTCGGTGCAATAGGTTGGTAGCTTGCGCATCCTGCGACTAGTGAGGCCATCACAGCAGCGCTGGTCAGTTTGAATTTCATTGTTCTTCTCGGCTGGAAGGTCTATGAAGGGACTAAGCGTCGGAAATCATGCGGCGCAAGAAATCCTTGAATTGCGCAATTTCCGCCGCGGTAAAGTTGCGCAGGTGATGGTTGAGCGCATCGATCGCAACCTGAGTCATGCGATCCGCAAGCTGGCGACCCTTGGCAGTCAGGGATACTTCGACGACGCGACGATCGGTGCAGCTGCGGGTGCGCTGCACGAAACCCTTTTCTTCGAGACGATCCAGTAGTCGCGTCATTGCGCCGGTGTCAGTCATCAGTTCCCGCGCAAGATCGGCGGCGGTATTGGCGTGGCCGTGCAGCAGCTTGAGGAATATGCCCAATTGGGCGTGCGTCATGTCGAATTCGGCAAGTCCTCGGTCAATGGTAGAGGCAAGGTGCGAGCCCGCGCGTTTGAGCATGTAGCCGATGCTTTCTTCGGGCGAATAGTTCTTCATTGAATAATGCTGTGTCATGGCATGGGAGGAGCTTCGAATGGCTTCAATATAGCTGCCTAGGCAGTAAGTGTCAAGGCAGTTAGTAACGCGGCAGCGAATGATGGTTTTTGCTGGAAGATTGCTAAAAATACATGCTGTAATATTCCAGTCGCCCTAACGCTTTCCCTATAAGCGAGCAGGTATAATGCGCGCCATGAATACCCGCACCGATCCGCAACTGGATTCCCTCCGTGTACCACCGCATTCCATCGAAGCAGAACAGTCCGTATTGGGCGGTCTGCTGCTCGACAATTCCGCGTGGGACCGCATTGCGGATTTCTTGACCGAAGACGATTTCTACCGCTACGACCATCGCCTCATCTTTCAGCACATCGTCAAGCTGATCAATGCCACTCGTCCTGCGGACGTGATTACCGTGTTCGAAGCGCTCGGCACGTCGGGCAAGGCGGATGAGGTCGGCGGACTGACTTACCTGAATGCACTCGCGCAGAACACGCCGTCGGCGGCGAATATCCGGCGTTACGCCGAAATCGTGCGCGACCGCAGCGTATTGCGCCGCCTGATCACGGTTGCCGACGAAATTGCGACGCAAGCGCTCAATCCGCAGGGCAAGGAAGTCAAGCAACTGCTTGACGAAGCGGAATCTAAGATATTTGCGATTGCCGAGGAAGGTGCGCGCGGCGCGCAGGGATGGCTGTCGATCCAGCCGTTGCTGACGCAAGTGGTCGAGCGTATCGACGAACTCTACAATCGCGACAACCAGAATGACATTACCGGTGTACCGACGGGATTCATCGATCTCGACCGCATGACTTCGGGTTTGCAAGCGGGCGATCTGGTCATCGTTGCAGGACGCCCGTCTATGGGCAAGACTGCGTTCTCGCTCAATATTGGTGAGAACGTGGCAATCGACAGCGGCCTGCCGGTCGCCGTGTTTTCGATGGAAATGGGCGGCGCACAGCTCGCGATGCGTATGCTGGGCTCCGTCGGTCGTCTCGACCAAAGCCGCCTGCGTATCGGCAAGCTCAACGACGAAGACTGGCCGCGCTTGACGCATGCAATTCAGAAGATGAATGATGCGCAGCTCTACATCGACGAAACGCCGGGGCTCAACCCCATCGAGTTGCGCGCGCGCGCGCGCCGCCTGTCGCGCCAGTGCGGCAAGCTCGGCTTGATCATCATCGACTACCTGCAGCTGATGTCGGGCAGTTCGCCCGGCGAAAATCGCGCGACCGAAATTTCGGAAATCTCCCGAAATCTGAAAGGCTTGGCAAAGGAACTCGGCTGTCCGGTGATCGCGCTGTCGCAGCTGAACCGCTCGCTCGAACAGCGCCCGAACAAGCGACCAGTGATGTCCGACTTGCGCGAATCGGGAGCTATCGAACAGGATGCGGACGTGATCCTGTTCATTTATCGCGACCAGGTGTACAACCCCGACTCACCGGATAAAGGTACCGCCGAAATCATCATCGGCAAGCAGCGTAACGGCCCGATCGGCACCGTGCGCCTGACCTTCCTCGGCGAGTACACCAAGTTCGATAACTACACCGGCGGTCAGGCTATTTTCGGCGGCGAATAACAGTATTCATGCTTCAACTACAACAGAGGGTGGACCCATGTTTGGACGACTGATGCCCAGCGAGGGCAAATTTTTCGAACTCTTCGTGCAGCACGGCGACTTGTGTGTAAAAGGCGCTAAAGAAATGGTCGCAATGATGACCAATTTCGACGACCTCGAGCACCGCGTGCATGCGATCGAGAGCATCGAGAAGCAGGCTGACAAAGTGACGTATGCAGCACTTGATCTGCTGCACAAGACGTTCATTACGCCCATCGATCGCGACGACATCCACAAGCTGATCACCAACATGGACGACATCCTCGATCTGCTGGAAGATGCCGCGCAAACCATCTCGCTGTACGACATCAAGGCCGTCACGCCGGAAGCGAAGCGCCTCGCTGAACTGTGCCTCGCCTGCGCCGAAAAGGTGAAGGCGGCCGTCGGCCTGCTGCACAGCATGGACAATGCGGCACAGATCCTCTCCCTGTGTGAAGAAATCGACCGCTTCGAATCCGATGCCGACCATGTGATGCGTGCGGCCATGTCCAAGTTGTTCCGCGACGAGCCGGATGTGCGCACACTGATCAAGCTGAAGGCGATCTATGAACTTTTGGAAACAGTGACGGACCGCTGCGAAGACGTTGCCAACGTCATCGAAGGCATCATTGTCGAAAACGCCTGATTGATTCGCGTTGCCAATCCAACCATTATAAAAAGCAACCATGCATACGCTTCAAATCAGCATTTACGTTCTGGGATTCCTGATTGCGCTGGCGTTGCTGTTCGACTTCATGAACGGCTTCCACGATGCTGCCAATGCCATTGCTACAGTCGTATCGACAGGCGTGCTCAAGCCGCAGGCTGCAGTAGCCATGGCTGCGGTATTCAACATCGTCGCGATCTTCTTCTTTCACCTGAAAGTGGCGGCGACGGTGGGCAAGGGGACAGTCGAGCCCATGGTGGTGGACCATTACGTGGTATTCGGGGCGCTGGTCGGGGCCATTTTCTGGAACATCCTCACCTGGTACTACGGCATTCCGTCTTCGTCTTCGCATGCGTTGATCGGCGGCCTCGTTGGTTCGGCAGTGGCGAAGTCCGGCACCGGATCGCTGGTTGCCTCAGGCTTGGTCAAGACGATTGCTTTCATTGTGCTGTCGCCGCTGCTCGGATTCGTGTTCGGATCGATCATGATGGTAGTTGTGTCGTGGCTGTTCGTCGGTTCGACGCCGCGGCGCGTCGACAAGTGGTTCCGGCGCATGCAGCTGCTGTCGGCCTCGATGTACAGCCTTGGCCACGGTGGCAATGATGCACAGAAAACGATGGGCATCATCTGGATGCTGCTGATCGCCGCAGGCTATACATCCGACAAGGATCCCTTGCCGTGGTGGGTCATTCTCAGTTGTTATACGGCGATTGGCCTTGGCACTTTGTTCGGCGGCTGGCGTATTGTGAAGACCATGGGTCAGAAGATCACCAAGCTCAAGCCGGTCGGAGGATTCTGCGCCGAGACCGGCGGGGCGATCACGCTGTTCCTCGCCTCCTGGATGGGCATTCCGGTCTCGACCACGCATACCATTACCGGCGCGATCGTTGGCGTGGGCTCTTCGCGCAAGATGTCCGCAGTGCGCTGGGGGGTTGCAGGCAATATCGTGTGGGCCTGGATCTTCACCATTCCGGCTTCTGCTTTTGTGGCAGCCATCGCGTGGTGGATCGGCACGAAGATCCTGTAAGGATGGGGAATTGAATAAAAAACGCCTGCAGTTGCAGGCGTTTTTTATTGAGCCGAACGATTTTTACAACACATCGCTCGCATGATCGGCAAGTCTCGACCTTTCACCGCGCGCCAGCGTCACATGTCCGCTGTGCGCCCAGCCCTTGAAGCGATCTACCACATAGGTCAAGCCACTGGAACCTTCAGTCAGGTACGGTGTATCGATCTGCGCGATATTGCCAAGACAGACGATCTTGGTGCCAGGACCGGCACGTGTCACTAGCGTCTTCATCTGTTTCGGTGTCAGGTTTTGCGCTTCGTCGATGATGAGGAACTTGTTGACGAAGGTCCGGCCACGCATGAAGTTGAGTGACTTGATCTTGATGCGGGAGCGGATCAGATCCTGCGTCGCGGCACGTCCCCATTCGCCGGCGTCGGAATCGGTCTTGTTGAGCACTTCGAGGTTGTCATCGAATGCCCCCATCCATGGCGACATCTTTTCCTCTTCGGTGCCAGGCAGGAAACCGATGTCTTCGCCGACCGGCACCGTCACGCGTGTCACGATGATTTCGTTGTAGAGCTTGGTTTCCAGCACTTGTGCGAGACCGGCCGCAAGTGCGAGCAAGGTCTTGCCAGTGCCGGCCTGACCAAGCAGGGTGACGAAATCGCATTCCGGATTCATCAGCAGGTTCAGTGCGAAATTCTGCTCGCGATTGCGGGCAGTGATGCCCCATACACCATTCTTGCCGTGAGTGTAATCGCGCAGCGTCTGGATCACCGCGGTCTTGCCGTTGATCTGTCTGACCTGTCCATAGAACGGCGCTTCGCCATTGCTCGGCTCGAGGAAGACGAATTCGTTGACGAGGAAAGAGGGAACCAGCGGACCGGTCAGGCGATAGAAGGTGTAGCCGGTGCCGTGCTTGTTTTCCTGCCACGACTCCATGCCTTTCGCATGCTTGTTCCAGAAGTCATCCGGCAACTGGCGGATACCCGTGTACAACAGATCGGAGTCTTCAAGAACCTGGTCGTTGAAATAGTCTTCAGACGGCAACCCGATCGCACGCGCTTTGATGCGCATGTTGATGTCTTTCGATACCAGCACGATAGGGCGATCCGGGAATTGCGACTCCAATGCACGCACGACGCCGAGGATCTGGTTGTCAGCCTTGCCGACAGGCAGGCCATCCGGCAGGGAAATGTTCTGCAGCTTGGTCTGGAAGAACAGTCGTCCCTTGGCGTCCTTGTTCCCCAGTTTTGACAGCGGAATGCCTTCTTCGATTGCATGTTCCTCGACGCCCGCTACGAGTGCATCAAGGGAACGTGAGACTTGCCGCGCATTGCGGGCAACTTCCGACATGCCTTTCTTGTGGTTGTCGAGTTCTTCCAGCGTCATCATGGGCAGATAGACGTCATGCTCCTCGAACCGGAACAGCGATGACGGGTCGTGCATCAACACATTGGTGTCGAGCACGAACATCTTGGTGACACCCATCCTGTCCGCCACGCGGCTGGCAGTAGATTTGAGCAGGCTGCTGTCGGCGGGTTTGGGTTTGGCGGCACTGCGTTTCGCAGCGGGTGCTTTTTCAACGGTCTTGGCGCGTGCCTTTGGGGCGGGTTCCAGGGTTTGCGGAGTTGATTCGACCAGCGTCATTACTGGTTTTACCGATTTACCTTTCTCTGCCTTTGGGTAGTCGTCGGGGGAGAGGAGCGTTGCGGGCTTGGTCGGTAATTTGGGCAGTGGCATCAGGACCTCAGACGTGTGAAGTGGTTACTACTACTACGGCGGATACGGCACCGATGAAATACAGCATGAGTCATGCCAGGAGCACAATAGTGCATTCGCAAAGTAAAAAAGCCGTTTGAGGGGAGGCGCACTGCCTCTTCCACAAACGGCTCTTTGCGAGAAAGTTCTTTTAGATTCAAAGGGTTCTGCGACCTGCTCGGTTACGCGAGAGTTTTGACGAACTCCAGGACTTCATCCACATGCCCCGGAACCTTGACTCCACGCCATTCTTTCACCAATTTCCCGGTGGCGTCAATCACAAAAGTGGAGCGCTCGACGCCGCGCACTTGTTTCCCGTACATGTTCTTCATGCGCATGACATTGAACAGATTACACACGGTTTCGTCCGGGTCGGAGATCAGATCGAACGGCATCTCGAGTTTCGCCTTGAAACCTTCGTGCGAGCGGATACTGTCGCGGCTGACGCCGAAGATTTCCGCGTTGGCATTGCGGAATTGCGGATGCAGGTCGCGAAATTGCATGCCCTCCGTGGTGCATCCCGGCGTATTGTCCTTGGGATAAAAATACAGGACGACAGTCTTGCCTTTGTAATTGGAAAGCGTGAACGTTTGGTCGCCGGTCATCGCGGCAGAAAATTCGGGAACTATCAGGTTCAGTGCGGATGGGCTGTCTTCGGCCACCGTGGTCTCTGTGATGTTATCGCTTGTGGCGAGTTGTTGATAAGGGTGCGCAGTCTAGATGCACACTTCGGCATGGGCAATTGCCTAGTTGCATATTATGCCCGCCTGCAGCAATTTCAGTGCGGTTCAGGCCTGGACGATCAAGTCGCCGGAACGCCCCGGCAATTGGCCCCATGTCACTGGAAGCACGGGGAGCTCAGCGTTTCCGATCTGCCGATGGTAATTGCCCATCGATGCCAGCGTATAGCCTTGGGCACGCCAACCTTCCAGCAGTTGCTCGAATATGGGGGCAAGCTTCTGGCCTTCAAGCTCTGCGTGCAGAGTGAAAACGTGATCTCGTTTCGCTTCGGTCAATTTCAGGATGGTAGCGGCAATATTTGACTGGTCGATGACCACGCCATCTATCGATCTGCCGAGCAATTCATCCAGTGTTGGCAAGGTCGTGGGAAGCTGGATGCAGGACAGCGTCTTGCCGAATGCCTGCAGTCGATGCGGGCCGGCCGAAGCATTTGCCAGTTCGCCGCGTTCAGTCAGGGGGCAGCGCCCGTCGGACGCATAAGCCATGCCGAACTCGTCAAGCTGAACGAAGGCATGCTCGTTCATTTGCCAGCCGGCGGCACCGTGCGTTGCCGGCGCATGGCCAAAGATTTCGCGGAAACGTTCGAAGGAGTGTTGCATCTGCCTGCGGGTCCAGGCGGCGTCGCGCACGCGCACGTTATCCTGCCAGACCACATGGTCCCACGTATGGATGCCGCATTCGAAACCTGCATCCTGCGCTGTACGCATCTGCGCTGCACAGGTCTTGCCGATATCCGGTCCCGGCAGAAGCACGCCGTACATCAACGTCTTCAGGCCGTAATGCTCAACGACGGAAGTGCGGGAAACCTTTTGGAAAAAGCCGGGCCGAAATGCGCGGCGAAGCGCCCATCCGGTATGGTCGGGGCCGAGCGAAAACAGGAAGGTGGCGTTGGCCTGGTGCTTCTTGAGGAGGCGCACCAGGTTGAGCGCGCCTTCCCTTGTGCCGCGGTAGGTGTCTACATCGATCTTGAGTGCGAGGATGGGCATCAGTCCATCAATGCCTTTGCATCCACAACATGCGTACGGTACGCATCGAAGATGTTGCGCAACGTATCCTGCATTGATGTGGTGGGCTTCCACATCAATTCTTCGCAGGTATTGGTAATCTTCGGCACGCGGTTCTGCACGTCCTGGTAACCCTTGCCGTAGTAGGCGGCGGAGGTGGTCTCGACCAGTTGCACCTTCTTCGCAGATTCCGCGTATTCCGGATATTCGGCGGCAAGCTTCAGCATCATGTCAGCCAGTTCGCGGATCGAATAGTTGTTGGTCGGATTGCCGATGTTGTAGATCTTGCCGCTGGCAATGCCGCCTTCGTTGGCGATGATGCGCATCAACGCATCAATGCCGTCGTCGATATAGGTGAACGCGCGCTTCTGGTGGCCGCCGTCGACCAGCGAAATGTTTTCACCGCGTACGATATGGCCGAAGAACTGGGTCACGACGCGCGAGCTGCCTTCCTTCGGCGTGTGGATGGAATCGAGGCCGGCGCCGATCCAGTTGAACGGACGGAACAGGGTGAAGTTCAGACCTTCTTCCATGCCGTAACCCCAGATCACGCGGTCCATCAGCTGCTTGGCGCAGGAGTAGATCCAGCGCGGCTTGTTGATCGGGCCGCAGATGAGTTCGGACTCGTCCGGATCGAATTCCTCGTCGTGGCACATGCCATAGACCTCGGAAGTCGAGGGGAACACGAGGTGCTTCTTGTACTTGACCGCGGAACGCACGATCGGCAGGTTGGCCTCGAAATCCAGCTCGAATACGCGCAACGGCTGCTTCACATAGGTGGAAGGTGTCGCGATCGCCACCAGCGGGAGGATGACGTCGCACTTGCGAACGTGGTACTCGACCCACTCCTTGTTGATGGTGATGTCGCCCTCGAAGAAGTGCATGCGGCTCTTGTAGGCCTCGTTCTCCAGGATGTCGGTAATGCGGTCGGTCATCATGTCCATGCCGTAGACATGCCAGTCGGTTGTCTCGAGGATGCGCTTGGACAGGTGATGGCCGATGAAGCCGTTGACGCCGAGAATGAGGACTTTTTTCATGGGAATATCTTTTTGTTGACTGCCTGCTCCGCTCAAGCGCGGGAAGACAGGAATCGTTGCAAGTCTGCCGGTGGCACAGGTTTGCCGTCCGCCAGGAGTTCGAGGATTCGCAGCGCGCGGCCATCGCCGCAAACGCCGAATATGCAATTATCCACTACTGCCAAGCCTTGGGGCAAATCGATGCTCGTGCCCCGGTGCAGTCGCGCCTTGCCAATAATGAAAGTTTTTCCATCAATGACAGTCCAGGCGCCGGGATAGGGCGGGGCGACTGCACGATGCAGGTTGTAGACGGTCTGGGCCGATTGCGACCAGTCGATACGGCCGTCCTCCGGCTTGCGGCCGCCGAAGTAACTACCCTTGGAAAGGTCGTTCGGCAGCTTCGGTGTCTGTCCTGCAAGCATCGCGGGCAATACGTTCCAAAGGGCTTGTTCGGCGGCGACGGTTACCTTGCCGAAGACCTCGAACGCGGTGTCGTCCGGCAGAATTGGCACGGCGGCTTGCGCGATGATTGCGCCGGCATCTGGCTTGGCAGCCATCT
>DASVLM010000314.1:0-5597 GCA_036384875.1 Noviherbaspirillum sp. | reverse complement strand
AGATGCCGATTACCCCGCAAGAAGCACTCCTGCGCTGCATCGAGCACCGCGAAATTTTCCACGACGAGATGCTGTCGCTGTTCCGCAAGATCATGAGCGGCGAGATGTCGCCTGTGATGATCGCGGCGCTGACGATGGGATTGCGCGTGAAGAAGGAAACCATTGGCGAAATCGCCGCAGCGGCGCAGGTCATGCGCGAGTTTGCGACCAAGGTGCCGCTGGCCGATACCAAGGGCTTGCTCGACATCGTCGGCACCGGCGGTGACGGCGCGCATACCTTCAACATTTCGACGGCGTCGATGTTCGTGGCGGCCGCCGCAGGCGCGCGCGTTGCCAAGCACGGCGGACGCAGCGTGTCGTCTTCGTCCGGCAGTGCCGACGTGCTGGAAGCACTCGGCGCGAACATCAACCTCCAGCCCGAACAAGTTGCGCAATGCATCGAAGAGACCGGCATCGGTTTCATGTTCGCGCCCAACCACCATGCGGCAATGAAGCATGCCGCGCCGGTGCGCAGGGAGCTCGGTGTCCGGACTATTTTCAATATCCTCGGACCGCTGACCAATCCGGCCGGCGCCCCGAACATCCTGATGGGCGTGTTCCATCCGGATCTCGTCGGTATCCAGGTGCGCGTGCTGCAACGCCTCGGTGCGCAGCATGCGGTCGTAGTCTGGGGCCGTGACAACATGGACGAAGTCTCGCTCGGCGCAGCCACCATGGTCGGCGAACTGGTCAACGGCGAAGTCCGCGAGTACGAAATCCATCCGGAAGATTACGGCCTGCAGATGGTGGCCAGCCGCAACTTGAAAGTGGCCGGTGCCGCCGAGTCGAAGGACAAGATTTTCGAAGCGCTCGACAACAAGACCGGACCAGTACGCGACATCGTTGCACTCAACGCCGGCACGGCCATGTATGCGGCGGGTATCGTACCGACCATCGACGACGGCCTGAAGAAGGCCGGCGAGATGCTGGCTTCCGGTGCAGCGCGCGACAAGCTCAATCAATTCGTGAAAGCCACGCAGCAACTCGGCGCGGCCTGATTCATCATGTCTGACATTCTCAAGAAAATCCTCGACGTCAAGGCGGAAGAAGTATCCGCCGCCAAGAAACACCGCGACCTTGCGAGTCTGCGCCGCGATGTCGAAAGCGACCGCGAACTGTGCGCCAACCTGCGCGGTTTCGAAGCGAGCCTGCGCGGCAAGATTGCGGCAGGCCACGCTGGCGTGATTGCCGAAGTGAAGAAAGCATCTCCGTCCAAGGGCGTGCTGCGTGAAAATTTCCAACCAGCGCAGATTGCCGAGAGCTATGCCAAGCATGGCGCGGCTTGCCTCTCGGTGCTGACCGACGTGCAATTCTTCCAGGGCGCGCCCGAGTACTTGAAGCAGGCGCGCGCCGCCTGCAACATCCCGGTGCTGCGCAAGGATTTCATGATCGATCCTTACCAGGTGTACGAGGCGCGTTCCTGGGGCGCCGATTGCATCCTGCTGATCGTCGCGGCGCTCGACCATGGTTTGATGGCGGAGCTGGAGTCCTGCGCACTTGAGCTCGGCATGAGCGTGCTGGTGGAAGTGCATGACGGCGACGAACTCACTGCGGCGCTCGAGCTGAAGACGCCGCTCCTGGGCATCAACAACCGCAACCTGCGTACCTTTGAAACGTCACTGGACACCACGCTCGGCCTGCTGAAGCGCATTCCGCAAGACAAACTGGTCGTCACCGAATCCGGCATCCTGAAACCGGACGATGTGAAGCGCATGCGCGATGCCGATGTGCATGCCTTCTTGGTCGGAGAAGCTTTCATGCGCGCGCCCGAGCCCGGCGTGGAGTTGCAGCGCCTGTTCGGCTGATTTGCGAATTTCTGCTAATTGGAAAACAAAACGGCCTGAGAAATTCAGGCCGTTTTTCTTTATGCGCTTACGCCAAGTACCCTAGCTGCATCAGCCTTTCGCACTTAACCAGCGGCTACGCGCACGAGCCTGCGCCACCGGATTTGCTTCTACCGTAAAAGTCACCTCAGGCACATCGCTTTTGCCCAGCGTTGCCGTGAACATCATCAGCTCATCACGACGGAAAGCATGCAGCGCCACCTTGTCGCCGGCGCGATAGCGGCCAAGCAGCGCATCGAGGTTGGCATGCGTTACGCGCACGCCGTCTAGCGCGACGAGGATGTCGCCCGCCGACAAGCCCGCCTTGTGCGCCGGTCCGCCTTCATACACGTTCGCCAGTTTGCAGTCGTTGCCGTCTTTCGTCGTGCGAGCGCCAAGGCTGGGCTTGGCGTCCTTGCGTTCGTCGGCCATCTTCACGCCGAACGATGCGAGCAGTTTGTCGAACGGCAGGTCTTCGGTGCCGCGCACGTAACGATCGAAGAAGCGTTTCAGCTTCAATCCCGTCACCTCGTCGAACAACTGCTCGACTTCGTCTTCGCCGATACCGGCGCCGCGCGCCTTGCCTTCGTAGAAATCGCGACCATAGCGTTGCCACAGCGTGCGCATCACATCGTCGAGCGACTTGCGCCCGTTCGTCTGCTCGCGAATCGTGAGGTCGAGCGCGAGGCCGACCAGCGAGCCCTTGGTGTAATAGCTGACGATGGCATTCGGCGCATTCTCGTCCTGCCGGTAATACTTCACCCAGGCATCGAAGCTGGATTCCGCCACGCTCTGCTTGGTGCGTCCGCTGCCGCGCAATACACCGTTGACGGTCTTGGCTACCAGCTTCAGGTAGGCCGCCTCATCGATAACGCCGGAGCGTACCAGGACGAGGTCGTCGTAGTAGCTGGTGAATCCCTCGAACAGCCAAAGCAGCGAAGTGTAGCCTTCCGTGCGCAAGTCGTACGGAGCGAATGCGGCGGGCTTGATGCGTTTGACGTTCCAGGTGTGGAAGTACTCATGGCTGCACAAGCCGAGATAGGTGCGATATCCCTCGCTCATGGCGCCCTGCCCCTTCACGGGCAGGTCGGCGCGCGAACAGATCAGCGCGGTGGAAGCGCGATGTTCGAGGCCGCCGTAGCCGTCGCCCACGGCCATCGTCATGAACACATAACGCTGCATCGGCGCGCGCTTTGTCTTCGGTTCGAACAATGCGATCTGGGTCTCGCAGATTTTCTTGAGATCGATAGCTAGGCGCGCCATGTCGAGGTTGGGCACGCGGCCGGTGATGACGATGTCGTGCTGCACACCGTGCGCCTTGAATGTCTCCAGCGCGAAGGTGCCCATCTCGACCGGATGATCAATCAGCTCATCGTAGCTGGCGGCGATATAGGTACCGAAGCCGTAGCGTTTCGCCTTGAGTTCCGGCAGCACGGTCGCAACACGCCAGGCTTTGTATTCCTCGCCTTCCGGACGGCGAATGTCGACGACGTGCGGCAGGCTTTCCTGACCATGCACCGAAAGGAACACGCTGGTGCCGTTGAAGAAACCGTGCGTCTGGTCGAGATGCGCGGCACGCACCGACAAGTCCCAGGCATAGACTTCATACGCGAGCACCAGCGGAGCGTCGCACGGCGCGGCGCGCCAGGTGTGCTTGTCGACTTTCTTCAGCGCGACCTTCTTTCCGCCCGACCCGGCGCTGATGCGCACGATGTTGCGCGCGAACTCGCGGATCATGTAACTACCGGGAATCCATGCCGGCAGCGAGAATTCCTGGCCGTCCTCTGCGGGACGATCGACCGTCAGCATGACTTCAAACAAATGGGCGGCAGGATCTTTCGGAGTGATCGTGTACTGGATCGCGTTCTTCATTCCATTCCCATGACAAATATATTCAGCCCCGGACGTTCGCGGCGATGACCGTCAATGCAAGCATCGGCACGATGACGCTGGTCAGGCGGAAGCGCAGTTCAATCAGCCAGGCAGGCATGCCGTACCAGGCGAACAGGCGCTTGTCGATCTGGTAGGCGCCGATGAAGCCGGCCATCAGCACTGCGAAACCGAAGCCGCCGACCATGGTGGCGAACCAGCCGAGCAAGGGCGGCGTCACACTCCAGCCAAGGGTGTACCAGGTTTGCCGGTTCGACAGTCCGTTCGTCAGCATGGTTGCACCCCAGTGCATGCCGCCGAGGAAAGACAGTATGACAATGCCGTAGGCGAGCTGGCCCTTGATGAAGTCGCCCAGCCAGTCCGGATGAACCAGCCAGCATGCAAGCGTCAGCAGTATGAAGGGAATGAGGCCGGCATAGCCGAACAGATGGGCGAGCTTCTTGTTGATGTAATGGGTATTCATTGCGGGGCGTGTACCTGTCAGGAACGGCGGATTGCCAAGCTGCAAATCACGCATAGTGTAGCGGATTGCGCCGGGCTGCCGTCACTGCGACGTACCAACGTGCATGGAGCCGGCCCGCGCCGGCTCCCATCGCCTGTCAGGCAGCCTTCAGGTCGAACGGCAGCTTGCGCAGCCGTTTGCCTGTCAGCGACGCGATCGCATTGGCGAAGGCGGGCGCCAGCGGCGGCAGTCCGGGCTCGCCCATGCCGGTCGGCGCATCGTCGGACGGAACGATATGGACGTCGACCTGCGGCATATCCGGCATGCGTGCGACGGTGTAGTCGCTGAAGTTCTGCTGCTCGACCACGCCGTCCTTCAGTGTAATGGCGGCGCCGGGCAAGGTAGTGCCCAGGGCCATCAGTGCAGCGCCCTGCACTTGCGCTTCGATGGTCATCGGATTGACCGCGCGATTGCAATGCACGCCCGCGGTCACCTTGTGCAGCTTGGGCACGCCGTCCTTCATCGATGCCTCGACCACATAGGCCACCACCGAGTTGAAGGACTCGTGCATCGCCACGCCCCAGGCATGACCATCAGGCAGCTTCTTCTTGCCGTAGCCCGACCTGGCGACCGCGAGATCGAGAGCCGCGACGTGGCGCGGATGATCGTTGCCGATCAGTTGCTTGCGGTAGGCAACAGGATCCATGCCGGCGATATGGGCGCACTCATCGATGAGCGTCTCCATCACGAAAGCCGTATGCGTGGAGCCGACCGAGCGCCACCAGAGCACCGGCACGTTGGCCTTCGCATTGTGAACGGAAAGCTTCATCGGCAGCTTGTACGGCTCGCCCATGCCTTCCACCATGGTGCTGTCGACGCCGTTTTTCACCATGAAGGCTTCGAAAGGCGTGCCAGCGAGGATGGATTGGCCGACGATGGTGTGATTCCATGCGAGGATGTTGCCCTTGTCGTCGAGACCGAGTTCGGCACGATGGACGTGCGCCGGCCGGTAATAGCCGCCCTTGATGTCGTCCTCGCGGCTCCAGATCAACTTGACCGGGCCTTCCTTGCCGGCTGCGCGCCATGCCTTGGCAACGTTGACCGCTTCGACGATATAGTCCGAGGTCGGCACGGCGCGACGACCGAAACCGCCACCGGCCATCATGGTGTGGAGCGTGACCTGTTCCGGCTTCAATCCCGCGGTGCGTGCGATGGCCCCCTGGTCGACCGTCTGGAACTGCGTGCCGGCCCACACCGTGCAGGCATCGCCGCGCAGGTCGACGACGCAGTTGAGCGGTTCCATCGGCGCATGGGCCAGATAGGGGAACTCGAATTCGGCGACGATTTTCTTCGGCGCCGAAGACAGCTTCGATACATCGGCATCCTTCGCCACGATGCCCGGC
>DASVLM010000313.1:0-5639 GCA_036384875.1 Noviherbaspirillum sp. | reverse complement strand
CACGCCTCGTGCAACCGCACGTGCGAGCTCGGCATGACGCGCGCGACCGGCCAGGAGTACCGCCACGTGCTCGAGCTCCTCGAGGAGGTCACCCGGCCGCAGGGGTGACAGAGGTCCCATGTCCGGTCCTCTGCCGGTGTTCGCACGCCCCCACTAGGGTGGGGTCGCAAGCCCACCAGACCTTGGAGAAGGAGCACCCATGGCCAGCATCGAGGCCGTCGGAGCCCGCGAGATTCTCGACTCGCGCGGCAACCCTACCGTGGAAGTGGACGTCAGGCTGGAAGGCGGCGCCGGCGACCGTGCCGCCGTACCTTCAGGCGCGTCTACCGGCATGCATGAAGCAGTCGAGTTGCGCGACAACGATGCCGCCCGCTATGGTGGCAAAGGTGTGCACAACGCGGTCGATAACATCAAGGGCACGCTCGCGGATGCGGTTCGGGGACTCGATGCCTGCGATCAGGGCCTGGTGGACCGGACCATGATCGACCTCGACGGACAGGCCAACAAGCAGCGATTGGGCGCGAACGCCATTCTCGGCGTCAGTCTGGCGGTGGCGCGCGCGGCTGCGAAGGCCTGCCAGCTTCCGCTATATCGCTACCTGGGCGGAACGGTCGCATGCCGGTTGCCGGTGCCGATGTTCAACATTCTCAATGGCGGCGTTCACGCCAACTGGCAAGGCACGGATTTTCAGGAGTTCATGATCGCCCCGATAGGCGCACCGAATTTCACCGAAGCGTTGCGCTGGGGCGCCGAAATCTACCACCGGCTGAAGCAGGTGCTCAAGGACAGCGGCCACTCGATCAGCGTCGGTGACGAGGGCGGTTTCGCGCCGGCGTTGAAGCGCAACGCCGATGCTGTCGAATTGATCCTGTCGGCCATCGAAGGTGCGGGTTACCACCCCGGCGAGGATATCGTATTGGCGCTGGACCCTGCCTCCAGCGGCTTTTATGAAGACGGCTTCTATCATCTGCACACGGAAAACCGCAAGGTAAGCGCGCAAGAGATGGTCGCGCTCTATGAGGAATGGGTGAACAGGTATCCGATCGCAGTGCTGGAAGACGGCCTCGCCGAGGACGACTGGGCTGGCTGGCAACTGTTGAACCGGGAACTCGGCGACCGCATCGAACTGGTCGGCGACGATCTGTTCGTCACCGACGTCGCACGCATCCAGCGCGGCATCAAGGAGCACGTCGCCAATGCAGTGCTGATCAAGCCCAACCAGATCGGCAGCCTGACCGAAACCATCGCGGCGGTGCAGCTTGCCTACCAGGCACACTGGGGTGCGATGGTGTCGCATCGCAGCGGCGAGACGGTAGACAGTTTCATCGCCGACCTGACGGTCGCGCTCGGCACCGGCCACCTGAAGACCGGTGCGCCCTGCCGCGGCGAGCGCGTTGAGAAATACAACCAGTTGATGCGCATTGAGGAAGACCTGAGACAATCCGCACTCTATGCCGGCCGCGCCGCTTTCGTCAGGTGAGTCCGACATGCACCAGCACGCGACATCCGCCGTTCTTGACAAAAGGCATGGCCGTTTGCCGGACATGCGGAAGCGCATCGACGCCACCATCGCAGGTCTGAAATCGGCAATCGAAAAGGGACAGTTGCAGCGACAGGATTAAACCCTATTGCGGCAACATAAACCTGCCGCAACGCTGACGAAGATGCAGGCACTGGAACTGCGGTTGACAGAGACCGCATGAAAGTCCTCGTCAATCCGCGCAATGCGAGAATTTGCAGGTAATCCATCCACTGGAGATCGAGGAGCGTTGATCGTGCAACCCGCCAACCAGAAAAGAAGCGCCGCATGGAAGTTCATCATGATGATCGGCGTGCTCAGTTTTTTCGCCGACTTCACCTACGAAGGCTCGCGCAGCATCCTCGGCCCCTATCTGGCGCTGCTGTCGGCCAGCGCCACCGCGGTCGGCGTGGTCACCGGCTTCGGCGAATTGCTCGGCTACGGCTTGCGCCTGGTGTCGGGCAGCATGGCCGACCGCACCGGCAGGTTCTGGCCGATCACGATCGCCGGCTATGTGCTCCAGATGTTCGCGGTGCCGGCGCTGGCGCTGGCCGGCAGCTGGCAGACAGCCGCGCTGCTGATCATCCTCGAAAGGGTCGGCAAGGCGATGCGCAACCCGCCGCGCGACACCATGCTGTCGCACGCCGCACAGGAAATCGGCTACGGCAAGGCGTTCGGCGCACATGAAGCGCTCGACCAGCTCGGCGCGCTGTTCGGTCCGCTCGCAGTCGCTGGCGTGTTGGCGCTGCGCGGCGAATACCAGCTCGCGTTCGCCGCGCTGCTGGTGCCCGGCGTCATCTGCCTGTGCCTGCTACTGGTCGCCCGCCATCTGTATCCGCATCCGGAAAACATGGAAGCGGAGATCGCCGTGCCCGATGTAACCGCGCAAAAGTTCCCGCGCGTGTTCTGGATCTACCTCGCCGGTGCCGGGCTGGTGGCTGCCGGCTTCGCTGATTTTCCATTGATCGCCTACCACTTTCAAAAAACATCGTCGGTGCCCCAGCATTGGGTGCCGATTGCCTACGCGGTTGCGATGGCGGTGAGCGGTGCGGGTTCACTGGTGTTCGGACGACTGTTCGACCGCTTCGGCATCGCGATCTTGATTCCATTGACGATCGTCTCCGCGCTGTTTGCGCCGCTGGTATTCCTGGGTGGTTTCTGGGCCGCGCTGCTTGGCGCCGCCCTATGGGGAATCGGTATGGGCGTGCATGAATCCATCGTGCCGGCGGCAGTCGCGCCGATGGTGTCGCGCCAGCATCGCGCGTCCGCTTACGGCTTGTTTACGGCCGGCTACGGCGTCTGCTGGTTCATTGGCAGCGCGCTGATCGGCATCCTGTACGACCGCTCGCTGGCGGCGACCATCGTTTTTTGTGTCGCGCTGCAGTTGGCCGCCATCCCGCTCTTCGTCGTCGTGCGCAAGCAGGCGGACGCGATGAAGGCGGCGACGTGAAACGTCGAGAAAAGCAATATCACTGCAGAGTGGCGCAATGGACTTGAAGACCTACGAACGCGCGAAATTCGAGCTGGCGGAACTGCTCCGCTCGGTGCAATTGCGCGCCACCGTGCCGGAAGACCGGCAGCGCCTCCAGGATTGTTTCGTGCGGCTGGCCGAAGACCGCTTCAACCTGGTGGTCGTCGGACGCTTCAGCCGCGGCAAGACGTCGCTGATCAATGCAATGCTCGGCATGGACCGTCTGCCCACCGGGATCGTGCCGCTGACCTCGGTCATCACCAGTATCGCTTACGGCAGCAAGGAGCATGCCTTGATCCGCTATCAGGGGCATGACCTTCTCAGGACTGAAATCCCGTTGGCGGCGCTGCCCGAATACGTCACGCAGCAGCACAATCCCGGTAACGCAAAGCGGGTTGCCAGCGCCGAAATCCGCTTGCCGGCCGAGATACTGCGCCGCGGCTTTTACTTCGTCGATACGCCCGGGCTCGGCTCGTCGATCCCGGAAAACACCCGCACCACGGAACAATTCCTGCCCGAAGCCGATGCCTTCCTCCTCGTCACCAGTGTCGACAGCCCACTGTCGGAAGAGGAACTGCGCATCCTGCGCCTGGCATCGGCCTCCGCGCGCCGCGTCTTCATCGTCGTGAACAAGCAGGACACGGTATCACCGGAAGAGCGCGAACAGGCATTGCAGCATGTACGGGAACAGGCAAGCGCCGCGCTCGGAGAGGATACGACCAAGGTATTTCCGTTCTCCGCGCGGGAAGGCCTCGTGGCCAAGCGCGACAACGACAGCGCACGCCTGGCCGCGAGCGGCATCGAGGCGCTGGAGGCCGAGCTGGTGCGCTTTCTGCTGGACGAAAAGAGCAGCGAATTTCTGCTGCGGCTATGCGACCGGGTTATGGACCTGGTATACGGGCTGGCGCCGGATGCCGATACCCGGCAGCTCCTGGAACATATCGACGCACTGTCGCGGCGGATCGCCGAGAGCCGGCCAGGCGCGACGCCGCGTCACGACGCGGCGGCCGGCGCGGCATCCGATGCGTCGCAGCGCTTCCAGCCGTGTGCGATTTGCGCGCATATCGCGGATGCCGAATTCGAATTCCTGTCGCATTTTCAATATGAGCTTTGCATCCGGCCGGAAGTGCAGCACCGCCATGCCGAACACAGCGGGTTCTGCGCATTCCATACGTGGCAATACGGTGCGCTGGCTTCCACGCAAGGCATCTGCATCGGCTATCCGGCGCTGCTTGAGCACTTGTCCGACACGTTCGACCGCCTCGCCGCGACCAAGCTTTCGCCGCAGACGCTGTCGTCGGCGTGGCAGGCATTGTCGCCGGGCCGCGAAACCTGCGTGCTTTGCCAGGTGCGGGCCAGGGCCGAAACGGAAGCCGTGTTGTCGATCGCCACGCGAATCGCGCAGGAAAAGGAAGCGGCGCTGCATGCGCTTTCCGTCATCTGCCTTCCCCATCTGCGGAAGCTGATTGGCGCCGTCGGCGACGCTGACACGATTCGCCTGCTGCTCGCCCGCGAAGCTGCCCTGCTCGACCGGCTGGCGGAAGACATGCGGCGCTATGCAACCAAATACGACGCGGTGCGCCGCATACTGACCAGCGATGAAGAAGACCGCGCCGCACACCGCGCGCTGCTGGCGCTGGCAGGGCTGCGCAACGTCAATCAGGCACCGATTGCGGACTAGCCAAGCGCACAGCAAGAGAATGTGAGAGGTGCCGGCGGATGCCGCCAACCGGATTGGGGTCACAGTTCCAGGACGCGGGAGGCGTGAGACAAATAACAACGATGACCAGAAGGGCGCCGCATTGAGGAATAAACCATTCACGCCAAACCGCCGTCGGCGGAAAAATTTGTGTGTTGCAGCAAACCTTGGTAACATGCCGCCTGCAATTCGGAGATGGCATTCCTCCCTGAACCGCAGCCCGCCGCTCGCCGGGCCGCTGATGATGCCTACAGACGTTCCTGGTCATGAGGAAGCTGTAGGTATTCGCCCATAGCAATGCTTGACCAGGTTTTTAGCATAACAAACCTGGTTTCATGAAAAATTCAAAACATCCGGAACAAATCGATCTGCTGCCCTACATGGGTAAGTGGCTCATCCTGGCGGTCATCGTCGCCATTCTCGCGGGTACCGCGTCTGCACTCTTCCTTTTCTCTCTCGAATGGGCAACCGCCTGGCGTGAGTCTCATGCCTGGATAATCTGGCTGCTGCCGCTGGCCGGTTTCGCGGTCGGCTGGATCTATCACTGCCTTGGCAAGGACGTCGAGGCGGGCAACAACCTGATCATCGACGAAATCCACGATCCGAAGAAAGTGATTCCGCTACGGATGGCGCCGCTGGTATTGGGCGGCACGGTCATTTCCCATCTGTTCGGCGCGTCGGTCGGTCGCGAAGGGACCGCCGTGCAGATGGGTAGCGCGCTGGCCGACCAGCTCACGCACATCTTCCGCATGGACCAGCAGAAGCGACGCCTGTTGATCATGGCCGGCATGAGTGCCGGATTTTCATCGGTGTTCGGCACACCGCTGGCCGGCGCCATTTTCGGCCTTGAGGTACTGTCGATCGGACGCATGCGTTACGACGCGATCCTGCCCTGCTTCGTCGCCGCGATCGTCGCCGATCAGGTCGGCCTGCTGTGGGGCATTCAGCAT
>DASVLM010000312.1:0-2127 GCA_036384875.1 Noviherbaspirillum sp. | reverse complement strand
GATCACTTCCGCACCGTTGGCCATCAGGATGCGGCGCATGATGTTGATCGAGGCGTCGTGGCCGTCGAACAGCGAAGCGGCCGTCACGAAGCGGACCTTGTTGGCGGGCTTGTATTCGGTGAGCTTTTTGGTTTCCGAGAGATCGGTCATGGAATTGCTCTTGCAAGAATGGAATCGGGATCGGCTCTGAACGACGTTTCACGCAAAACGACTTCGGTTAAAGTATAGAAAACGTAATACCGGGTGGCGATGCCATAAAATTCCATCGACAGTGCTAAGTTTGGCCATGTGGAATTTCCACTTTGTAACTTTTATGACAACCTGCCTCTCTTACTTGTAGACTTGGGCGATGCAAAAAGGCAGTGTCTCGATTTACTTTGTGAAGTCAGCCCTTGAGCCGGTGCTCGCTCGCGGTATCGACATCGATCCTGTGTTGCAGGAGGCTGGCATTTCGCCTGCCGTACTGCAGTCTCCACAAGGAAGAGTCACAGCGCAGAATTTCAGCGCACTGTGGCTTGCCGTAGCACGAGTGTTGGATGACGAGCTGTTCGGCCAGGATTCCCGACGCATGAAGGTCGGCAGTTTCGCGATGCTCAGTCACATCCTGGTGAACTGCGACAGTTTGGCCGCGGCCTTGTCGCGGATGACAAAATTCTTCAATCTGATCCTCGACGACTTCCACTGCGCGGTCGAAACAGAAGGCCGACACGCCTTGCTGACCATCTGCGAGACACCAGGCATCGAAGCACCACGGGTATTCGGCTATGAAACCCTGCTGATGCTGCAGCACGGCTTGGCGTGCTGGCTGATTGGAAGGCGCATTCCCCTCTTGCAAGCCACCTTTGCCTACCCCGAACCCTCGCGTAGCGCCGAATATTCGTTCATGTATTGCGAGCAACTTAGCTTCAATGAGGCTCGCACCTCGATCCGCTTCGATCGCGCATACCTGAACCTGCCGGTAATCCAGAATGAACGCACGGCAAAGGAATTCGTGCGGAATGCGCCGGCGAACATCGTCCTCAAGTATAAAAACACGAATAGCCTGTCTGCGCAGATCAGGCGGCGCCTGCGTGCAGCAGGCAGCGATGAGTGGCCGGAATTCGACTTCATCGCCAAGGCGCTCAACATGACACCGTCGACCCTGCGTCGACGCCTGGAAAACGAGGGGCAGTCCTTTCAGGCCATCAAAGACCAGCTCCGTCGAGATATGGCCATCGATTACCTCTGCCACACGAAAAAAAGCGTGGCAGAGATTGCGTCCGAGCTCGGCTTTGCCGAAGCCAGCGCCTTTCATCGCGCGTTCAAGAAATGGGCCGGTGCGTCGCCAGGCGAATACCGGCTGCTCGCGCACAGACAGTAATCGTCGAATTCTTGCGTAAAGAATCTTGCTGACAGTCGCTTTACGAGCGTAAAAAAGCTTGACGCCCAAATGATGCCGCATTCTCTTTGCGGCACTCTGCTTCTCCTCCCACTCCCTTGCCATTGCGCCGCCGCCGCGCAGAACTGCCACATGGCACAACGTTTGCAAGTTCCCGCCGCGCAAGACCGGCCCGGCAATCCTGCGTCAGGTCTCGTCATACGGGTTTCATCAGTGCTTCATGAGAGCGATGACGGACGTTCATGGTGCAGCGACACGATCGCTGCACCGTTTGGACGACCTGCTTTTCGACGCGGCATGTACGGTGCCATTTCATCGGCAAGCTTTAAAACAATTCACATTCCTGGAGACGCAATGAAAAATTCCCTTCACCTATTTACGCTGCTTACTGTGGTTGCCGGCGGTGCTGCCGCTCAAACGGCGGTCAGTGTTTACGGATTGATGGACTTGGGCGTGGTAGCTGAGAGCGGCGGCCCTGGCGGCTCTCTCCTGAAGCTGACCAGTGGTATCAGCGCCGGCAGCCGCATCGGCTTTCGCGGCACCGAAGACCTTGGAGACGGACTGAAAGCGAAGTTTGTCATTGAGTCGGGCATCGCCGCGGATACGGGTGGCGTGACGCAGGGCGGCCTTGTCTACGGACGCCAGGCCTTCGTGGGACTGGACGGGCATTTCGGATCACTCACTGCGGGCCGGCAGTACGCTCCCCATTTCCTCGCCATCGACGACATTGATCCTTTTGGCACCGGCCT
>DASVLM010000311.1:0-4346 GCA_036384875.1 Noviherbaspirillum sp. | reverse complement strand
AATCTTGGACATGTCGCGTGGTACACCCAGTTCGGTGAACTCGCCCATGTCGAACAGGGAAGGCGCAGCAGCCGAAATGAAAGGCGCATGCGCTGCCGCCGCCACCTTGGACAGGCGCTGCAGCAATGCGAAATCCTGCGGATGACGGCCGAAATAGTAATCGCCGATCAGCAGCGAATAAGGATTGCCGCCGAAAGTGCCGTATTCCTCTTCATAGATTTTCTTGAACAGGACGCTCATGTCGTGATCGACGGCGCTTTCCAGGTCTTTCAGCAGTTCCTTCTTGGATACGTTCAGCAGGCGCAGCTTCAGGGTCGGGCCGGTTTCCGTGCCCATGACCATGTCATGCAAACCGCGCCATGATCCTTCGATCTTCTGGAATTCTTCGTGATGCATGATCGCGTTGAGCTGATCGGTGAGGATGCGGTCAATTTCCGCAACACGCTCATTGATCATTGCGACGACGCCTTTATCAGGCGCGGCTTTCATGCCTTCGTCAAGAATCTGGGTCGCAAATTGCCCGAGGAGGGTTTTCGCATAAGCCTTTTGCGATGGCTCGACGGCCATTTTTCCTTCTTGGACGATGCGGTCCAGGATGCTGAGTTCTGCAGTGGACGTGCCCGCACCGCCCTGAGCGGCTTGACTGGTTGCCATAGTTTAACTCTCTATATTCGGTTGGAGGATGAGCGCGCGGCGCACTATCAGTTCGGTTCTGCTTCAGCTTCGCCTTCAGCCGAAGCTGCGGGAGCTGCGGGAGCGGCCGACGATGCAGAGGTGTCCTGCGCCTTGAGAGCCTGGAGTTCCTGGGTGTTCTGCACAATGTTTTCCAGGAGCGCATCGAGCTCATCATTGCCGTCGAGCTTGCCGAGCAAGTCGCGCAACTGCTGGCGCACTTCAAGCAGCTTGGCCAGGCGCGGAACCTGTTTGACGATGGCTTCGGGGTGGAAGTGATCGATTTCCGTAAAGTTCAGTTCGACTTTCAGATTGCCCTCTCCCTTGAGGGTATCCGGAACGGAGATGTCCAGTCGCGGGGCGATCTTGCCCATCACTTCGTTGAAGTTGTCGCGATCGATTTCGATGAGACGCCGGTCCTTCAACTTCGGCGGCGGCACGAGCGGATGCCCGGACAAATCGGCCAACAAACCAACGACGAGCGGTAATTCCTTCTTTTCAGAAGCTCCACCGGTTTCGACGTCATACGTTATCTGAACACGTGGCGGCCGGTTACGCCCCACCCATTTTTGCAAGCTGTCTGACATTCCCCCACCTCGCTTAGATTGACTGAACCAGTGTTTGCAGGAGCTGCAGCACAGCAGGAGTGACGATTGAATCATCGCGTCCGCTTTGGTGTGGCTGCGACTCCTTCCCAAAGTATGAGTAGGTGTAACCTGTTTCCAATACTCAACGTCATGGTAAGTGCAAAAAGTTCACTCAACAAGGATTTTTTTAACCTTTGTCAAAGATTTGTTTTGCGTTTTCTGCTTGAGTTCCACACGCACCACAGCACCCTACGCACGCCGTCAATGCGCAGAGCATAACGATGCCATGTCACAGCCATGTGACAGCAATGTCACACTTCAAAAGCCATTGTGCGGCGGCGCAAAAAACTGCAGGCAGCCGCATTCGCATGGCCGGCATATCGCTGCATCAAGCATCCCGATGTGACGCACGCATGGGCCATCAATGTTTCATGAAGTTGTCATCAGCCGACCGCATCTTTCAATTTCGATAGCAGCGATTCCTTGAGAGAAGATGCATTCTCTGCAGTCGCATCCATAGCTTCCATTGGATCGGTACCAGATGGCGACAGCTTTGCCGCATCTGCAGCATCGGATGCGACATCCTTGCTGTTTTCCAGGCCGGGCACGCCGGATTTTCCTGGCGACATTTCCACGCCCGATGTGCCGGCTGCGTCCGAGTCGGCGGGTGTACCGGCGTTCGCGGATTCAGGGAGTTTGCTTGTTGTGCTTGTTGTTGATGGCCCAGCCGGTTTGTCGAGGTTGGGTTTCTCTTTTGCCGCTGCATTGGCAGGCCCGGTGCCATCACTCATCGTTCCGGTCGATGCGTCGGGCGCAGCCGCCTTCGGTTTGGCAAGTGCCGGATCATGGGCTGCGGGATCGCCCGAAGCTGCCGTGACTTCTGGCTTGGGAATCGGTGATTTTCCTGCCGCTTCCGTTGTCGCCGGTTTATCTGTGCCGGGAGCGATTGGCTTGGCAGCGGTCGAAGAAACTGCCTTTGATGCATCGGCAGGGAGCGGTGATGCTGCGCTGTCCGGCACGGATTTGCCATCATCGCTCTTGGCGCTCGCATCCGGCAATTCCCGCTTGCCACCGTCCGGCGTATCGCCTGATGCCGCAAGCTTGTTCGAGCTTTGCACCTTGGCGGCAGAGGGTGATGCTGCACGATGGCCATCGACTTCATCCAGGTTGCGTGCAGCGTCTTCCGTATCGCTCTTGCGCATATCTGGCGAAGCTGAGACGTGGTCATCAAGCTCGGCACCACCAAGAGTCTTTGCGTCGGCAGCCGGCGTCGAAGCGTCACCTGAAGTCGCCGGTGACGCGGAATCCGCATGCATGCTGTTACTCTCTGCGCTGCCCGCATTCGCGGGCGTCGGCGCATCGGCCTTTGCATGGCCATCGTCGCTAGCGTCCGGCGTTGTTGCCGACGCTGCTGAAGGCGTTGCGCCGTCGGTGCCTGCTTGTGCTGCCTTGTCAGACTGCGGGCTGCCATCGGCTGCCGAAGCCGTTGCCGCAGTCTCCGTCGCCGATTCGTTGCCGGCAGCTTCGCCCGAGGTCGCAGCACCGCCCGACGAATTGCCTGCGCTGCCAGCAGCGGCATTGGTTTCTGCATTGGTTTCTGCATTGGTTTCTGCATTGGCTGCCGCACTGGCGGCTGCAGCGCTTTCTGCAGCCTTCGCTGCGGCGCCGCTTTGTTTGCTGTCTTGCGCGCCGTCCGCCCCGGTCCGCGCACTGTCGCCACCATGCTTGACCACCTCGGCATCGACGACAGCCTCGGCTGCGATGGCATCGGTGCGGGCGGCCTGCACCTGCGCCTGCACTGCCTGCACTTCCGCCAGCGTGGCGTCGATGCCCTTCTGCGCTGCGTCCTTGAGCGCTTCGGTTTGTGCGGTCGCTTCCTTCGACGGCGTACCAACGCTGTCTTCGGCAGCGGCGACTTCGGCAGCCACTGCCTTCTCCGCCTCCTGTGCAGCCTTGGCCTGCTCCGTGGCGCTGTCGAACTGTGACTTTGCATCCGCGGCCAATTGCTCGCTAACCGGCGCATAATGGTCCACCACGGTTGTCGCCTCGCTGCAGGTTTCCTGCAGCGAGCTTTGCATGTCGGCGTGCGCATCGCCGGCGCTGTCGGCCGCGCCTTGCGCCTCCTGTTTCATGCTGCTCATCGATGCTGCGATGTCGGTATCCATCGTTTCGATGTCGCCTGCCGCATCGCCGGCGCTTTGCGCCTCGGCACGCAAATTGTCGGATGCCGATTTGATCTCGGCCAGTCCTTGTGCGACCTCTGCTGCCGCCTGGTCGATGCTCGCGCCGATGACCTGGTGCAACTGCTGCGCTGAGGAGTGCCAGTCATCCACCGAACCGACCTGGCTGGCCAGCGCCGTGACGTCAGTCTTGATTTGGCCGACCAGCGTCGAACAGGTAGCGATCGCCGATTTGATCTCCACCGGCAAATCCGGAATTTCGATTTTCAGCGCGCCGATCTTTTGCATGACCTGGTCGACCACCCCCAGCGCATGCGACTCGGCCACGCCGATCTGCTGCCTTGCAGCTTCATCGAGCGAGGCGATGCGCGCCTGAACGGACGTCATCATGCCCGCCAGCTGGTCGATCGGCTTCTGCGCCTGAACCTGCGCCGCCATCAGCGCCGAGTTCAGCGAATTCAAGCTTTCCTGCGCCAGCTCGGCGGCCTGCGCAACCGCTTCCTGCCCTTTTCTCAATGCCTGTTGCAGCGGCACACTTGCCTGCTTGATCTTTTCATCCACCATGTCCCTGGTGCGTTCGAACAAGGCCGTCAGATCCTGCTCCAACTGCTGCACGAGTGCCTCGCACTGCAGTTTTGCAAGGCAGGCTTCCACTGTCGCATGCACCTTGTCGAGAATGCCATGGATGGCGGTGGCTGCGGTTTCCACCTGCTTTGACAGCTCGGGCGGAATGGCGCCCAGCGTATCTGACACCTGCTGCACGCCGGCCTGCAGCTTGGTCAGCAACTCGATCAACTGATCGATCGCCTGCTGGACTTTGGCGATCGCCTGATCCAGCAGGGGATTCAACGCATCAACCAGAGAAATGGCCTGATCCATCAATCCGCTTGCCTGCGTACCCGCCGCC
>DASVLM010000310.1:0-4842 GCA_036384875.1 Noviherbaspirillum sp. | reverse complement strand
CATCGATGCATCCATGGATTCCGCCACCGCAAGGCGCGTGACGTTCATCGACTTCACCAGCTCGTTCAGGCGGTTCATCGGCAGCACGCGGTCTTCATAGAGGCTGCGCAGCGAGCCGTTGGTTTGCTGCAGGCTGATCAGGCCGAAGCCGCCGAGCCCGACCAAGGCCAGGCACAGAATGCCCATCACGAACGCAAGACGGGACCTTATCGTCATGTTCCTCAGCATGTCTTCCTCCTGCCCGGTTCCGGGTCATCGATATTGTGTTGTCTAGGGTCTCGGCCGGAAATTCCGCAGGAAGTCGAGCAGGATGCGGGCCGAGATATCCGCATCTTCCGCCGTCATCGTTTCCAGCGGGTTGTGGCTGATGCCGCCGTTGCCGCAGCGCGTGAACAGCATTGCTACATCGGTAATGGCAGCGATCGCCATCGCATCGTGCCCTGCGCCGGAGGTCAGCTCGAATGGGCGCACGCCGGCGCGTTGCGTTGCTGCGGCAAGCTGCTGCATCAGCCACGGCGCGCACGGTACTGCCGGCGCGGCGATGAGCAGTTCGAACTTCACGCGAATGCCGCGGCGCGCGCAGATCGCTTCGATCTCGCGCAGGATGTCGTCTGCCGCAGCATCGCGCGTCGCATCGTCGGCGGCGCGCACATCGAGCGAGAGCCGGCAGGCGCCGGGCACGACATTGACCGAGCCGTTCGGCACCTGCAATTGACCGACAGTCCCGACCAGCGAAGGCGCCTGGGAGCAGCGCTTCTCGACGAACAGCACGATTTCCGCTGCGGCGGCTGCGGCGTCCTTGCGCATCGTCATCGGCGTGGTGCCGGCGTGGCTGGCAACGCCTTTCAGTTCGACGAGGTAGCGGCGGCTGCCGGCGATCGAAGTCACGATCCCGACCGGCAGCTTGTGTTCGAGCAGCACCGGTCCCTGTTCGATGTGGACTTCGACGAAGCCGAGCAGGTCGTCAGGATTGCGCGCGATGTTCGGGATGTCGTCGACGTTGTGGCCGGCGTCGAGCAGCGCGGCGCGCATGGTGAGGCCGTCGGCGTCGGTCTTGTCGAGCAGGGCCATGTCGAAGCGGCCGGCGATGGCGTTGCTGCCGAGGAAGGTGCTCTTGAAGCGCACGCCTTCTTCTTCGGCGAAGCCGACGATGTCGAGGTGGAAGGGCAGCCGCTCGCCGCGTTCGTTCAGGTGCTTCACGACGGCGATCGGCAGCAGGATGCCTGCGCGGCCGTCGTACTTGCCGGCGTTGCGCACGGTGTCGTAGTGCGAGCCGGTCATCAGCGTTTTGGCGTGCGGGTCGTGCGAGAGGTAGCGCCCGGTGACGTTGCCGATGGCATCGATGCTGACTTCCATGCCGGCTTCACGCATCCATGTGGCGAGTTGCACGGCGGTCTTGCGGTGCGCCATGGTCATGTAGGCGCAGGTGAGCATGCCGTCGTCATCGCTCCACGCGCCTATCGTTTCCGCCCATTCCAGGATGGTGTTGCCGAACCGGCCGTTCAGCGGGCGTTCGTTATTGCGCAGGGAATTCCGTTCCTTGGTTGCCACAGCATGTCCGGTTGTCGATCAGGGATGCCTGATGGTACGGCTGCGACTGAGGGGAAATATATGTGGCGGGTAATAATGCTCTTATCGATGTTTATATACGGTTATATCGGGTGAGGTTGGAACTGTTCTTGGGGCATCCAGAGGTCTGACGTAGTTGCAGGGTGCGGACTTGGGCATGTTGGCGGGGAACAAAGGCAATGCATAAGTTAACAGCCTCTGCCTGACATGCTTCCTGGGTAGCTAAATTTTTTTCTTGGAAGCCGGACACATTGAAGTCTTGCAGATGTTCCCCGCCCCACAGGGCAAGGCACCTCACTGAAGCCGCCTAAACCCTGAGATAAAAAAAGAGCGACGCTTCTGCGCCGCCCTTTCCTTGCCTTGCAGCCGCCGTCGAATCGTTGGCCGTGTTATGGCTGGATTACTGCCAGTACGGACGGACGTTGTAGTACGAGTAGACCTGCTCGCCCCAGCTGCGGTCGGCCATGGCCGGCCAGTGGTCCTTGTCGAAGCCGGGGGCATTGCTCAGGCGGTCCTTGTCGATGTCGATGATGAAGCAGTGCTGGTCTGCGTCCAGTGTGAGCGCATCCCATGGAATGGCGAACAGCTTGTCGCCGATTCCCATCACGCCGCCGAACGATAGTACCGCGTAGGCGATGCGTCCGTTCGGCACGTCGAGCATGATGTTCTCGATCTCGCCGAGGCTCTCGCCCATGCGATTGACTACCTTGTCGCCCTGCAGTGTATCGGCTGCCATCACTTCCGGTCCGGGTCCGGAGAGGTTGTCCCTGCCGCCGACAACTCTTGCTCCGGTGCCGATGCTGCTTGAAGAAGAACGCATGTCGCTCATCGCATTTCCTTTCGATGGATCAGGCGTCGCGGTTTCTTCCATGGGGCTTGCGTCTCGGCACAAGCCCGGTTGTGGTTGTGTGTTGCCGCGCGCCGCATTGGCTCCCTTCTCATTATTCGGCAGCAGCGGCGCTTTTCCGTTCCATCCATTTCATTGCTTCGGCAGCTTTTTTCCCGGCAATGAAAGGATGGTCTGCGCCGTCATGCAGCCATTCGCCGAAGCGACCGGCCGGCACGATGTCGAACATCGCCAGCCAGTAGCGGATGGTCTTGACCTGCTTCGTGTTTTCCTGGTTATCCGCCACGTAGGCATAGGGCAGGTCCGTTTCGCATGACGCAATGATGCGGTCGTCTTCATTCAGCAAGCCGACGCGGATGCAGTCCTGCACGCAACGTTCCACCAGTTCCTTGCCGGTGGCGGGCAGCGGTTTGTCTTTCGTGTAGCTGATCTCGCAGGTGATGCCGAAGCCGCCGGCAGGGTTGCAATCCGCGCTGGCATTGCCCTGCGCAAAAACACGCTGGAATACCGTAGCCTGGTCCGGAAAGTTGATCCAGTGCTTGTCGGTCACCTGTTCGCGCGCAATGCCGAGATGCACGCAGCGCAGTGAGACATGCTTCAGGCCGAGTGCGGCTTGCCTGACTTCTTCCGGCGCTTCCTCGTCGGTCATTACGACGAGTTCCGGCAACGGCACGGTGCTGATCAGGCTGTCGTACTGGTAGCGTCGGCCGTCGGCAAGCGTAAGGATGCGTTGTCGCGGCGAAATACGAATGACTTCCGCATTCAGTTCGATGGTGCCCTTGATGTGCGGCACGAATGCCGACATGAGCGCCTGCAGGCCGCCGCGCGCGGGATAGCCGAAGCGCGCATGGCTGCCGGACGCGACTTCCGCCACGCGGTCCTGCCAGCGCACGTTCGAGCCGAGCAGGATATCGGCAAGCTCCAGCACATACGGCTCGCCCGACAGCACCACATTGCCGGTGCAGTCGAAAGTGAATCCGTTTTCCTTCACCGAACGGCAGGAGCCGCCGACCATCGTGTTCCTGTCGAACAGTACCGCGTCATGGCCGAGATGGTAGGCAGCGCTCAAGCCGGTCGGGCCCGCACCGATGATGGCCGTGTTGACGAAGCGCAGTGCCTCTTGCTGGCGCAGGCGATTCACGTTGGGCACTACGTCATCCGCGGTTTCGACCGATGCTTCAGCCTCGCCTTCTTGCTGCCGGCGCGGTGTGGTGTCGAGCAGGTGGCGCATCTGCTCCGCCGTCGTATCCCACGATGTGTTGGCAAGCACGTGGCGCATCCTGTCGACCTTGGCCGCATGTTCTTCCGGCGACGCAAGGAGCGCGGCTTCGCACGCTGCGATGAAGGACGGCGCATCGCCTGCGATCGTCACGATGTCGCTGTAGATGTCGGCTACGTCGGCAACCGGCGTGCTCACGATGGGCAGTTCGGCTGCCATGTATTCGAGCGTCTTGGTCGGGCTGATGAAGCGCGTGGATTCGTTCAATGCGAAAGGCAGCAGGCAGACGTCCCAGCCAGCCAGGAAATGCGGCAAGGCTTCATAGGGCTGCTGGCCGAGATAGTGGATGTTCGACCGCCGCGGCAACGCGTCCGGGTCGATCTTCACCACCGGGCCGACGAGCACGATCTGCCACTGCGCATGTGCATCGGCCACGCGGGCGATCAGCTCGGTATCGAAGCGCTCGTCGATCACGCCGTAGAAGCCGAGGCGCGGCCCCGGGATCTCGCGGTGCAGGGGGTGGGAGTTGCTGCGATCCAGCGCCTGTACGAAATGCGCGGTATCGACGCTGCTCGGAAAGCAATGCACATTCGGATGCCGGTCGCGCTTAGCGCGATAGAGGCTCTGGCCGCCGGTGAACACGATGTCCGCCACTTTCAGCAAGGCGCTTTCCCTCTGGAGCAACTGCTTCGGCGCATTCTTGAAAGCGGACAGTTCGTCCATGCAGTCGTACACGACGAGTTTCGGCTTCAGCTCCTGCAGCAGCGGCAGGGCCATCGGCGTGTAGAACCAGGCGATGTGGTCTTCGTAATCGTTCATGATCTGTCGCAGCAGCTTCTGCATGTGCGGCAGGTGGTCGTCGTGGAAGCCGGGAAGGCCCACCGGCGTATACGGCTTGCAGACGAGGATGTTGGGTGCGGGTGAATAGGTCTGGAAACAGGCGTCTTCGTCGCCCTGCATGGGTTCTTCAATAAACACGATGGGATGGTGCGCAGCCAGCCGCGAGAGCAGGTGCTGCGGCCGCTGGAACACGAAATCCCAGCGCAGGTGGGAAAAGACGATGATTGCAGATGCCATGCTATCTCCTTGCCTTGATGGCGGGTAATCAGGATTGTTGGATGACCGGGTAAGACGAGATGCCCGATGCAGCATCAGCCTTGCGAATTGAAAGGCCGGTGCCGGCAATCATGGCGGCGGCGCGATGAGT
>DASVLM010000309.1:0-2931 GCA_036384875.1 Noviherbaspirillum sp. | reverse complement strand
CGATCAAGTCTCCTTCCCGCTCCACATAGGTCGATTTCGCCTCGATCACGCCTGTCACCGGATTGGGCCAGCGATAATCGATCCAGCCCGATCCTTTGCTGCTGGCAACCTGCACGAATTCGCGGATGAACGGCTTGCCATCGGCATCCTTCAAGTCGATCAGGTTCTTGCCCACCAGCTTGATGTTGTCGCCATGCGCCAGCGTGTTGCCCCGTGCGTCGATGACATTGATGTACAGGTCGCGACTGCGGAATTCGGGTTCGGGCTTGTTGAATGCGTCCAGCGCCGCCTTGGCTCCATTGTTGCGAATGAAGGCGGTGGCACGCTTGACCATGTCGACTGCTTCGCCGACATTGGATTCGAGCCGGAACACGCTCACTGCCTTCGCCAGCGTGCCCGCCTGGTCTTGCATGCTGTTGGCCGCAGCGGCTGCTTCTTCCACGAGTGCGGCATTGCGTTGCGTCATGTCGTCCATCTGCGCGATGGCGCGGTTGACCTCTTCGATGCTGCTCGCCTGCTCTTCTCCCGCGCGGGCAATGTCGCCGATGATCATCGTCACGCCCTGTACCGACGCCACGATTTCATCCATGGTCGTGCCGGCATTCGCTACCAGTCTGCTGCCCGCATCCACCTTTTCCACCGATCCGGCGATCAGTTCCTTGATCTCCTTCGCGGCACCGGCGGAACGTTGCGCCAGGTTGCGCACTTCGCTTGCCACCACCGCAAAACCGCGGCCTTCCTCTCCCGCACGTGCCGCTTCCACTGCCGCGTTCAATGCGAGGATATTCGTCTGGAAAGCGATTCCGTCGATGACGCCGATGATGTCGGCGATCTGGCGTGAACTGGCCTTGATCTGCTCCATGGTATCAACCACCTCGCGCACCACCTCGCCGCCGCGCGTGGCGATGGCCGATGAAGCGACGACCGCATCGTTCGCCGTGCGCGCATTCCTTGCATTCTCCATGACGGTCGAGGTCAGCTTTTCCATGGACGACGCGGTTTCGCCCAGCGACTGCGCCTGGGTTTCGGTACGCACCGACAGGTCGGCATTGCCCGCCGCGATTTCCTTCGATGCCGTCGCAATCGAATCTGTGCCGTGGCGCACTTCGCCAACCAGCTTGCGCAGGTAGTCGTTCATCGCCTTCAGCGAGCGCAGCAAATCACTCACCTCATCCTTGCCTTCCACCACCAGTTGCGATGACAAATCGCCGTTCGCCACGCGACGCGCGATCGACACCGCCGACTGCAGCGGCTTGATGATGCTGACGGTGAGACGCCATGAAATGAGTCCGCCGATTACCACAGCAGCAGCGCACAGTGCCACCAGCCAGTCGAGCGCGCGGCTGTTGCGTTCGACCTCTGCCTGCATCTGCCGGTTGCTTTCCTGCCGCTGCACCTCGGCCAGTCGGCCGATCGCTGTCATGGCGCGTTGACTGGCATCGCGCAGCCCAGGTTCCACTGCCGCCCAGTCACCGGCTGACTGGGCGCTCCACTCCTTGTAAATGCGTTGCAGCTCGGCCGTAGCGGTGTCTGCATCGGCCAGCAACTTCTTTTCCGAGTCGCCGGCCATGGCATCGAAGACCTTGCGCGCATTGGCGTAATTGTCCATCTGCTCCAGCACGTGACGGCTGTCGGCAGCCCGGTCGGCATGCAGTCCGGCGTCACGCATGGCAACCCCGGTTTCGAGCAAGGCGCTCTTCATCGCGGCAACGGCTGCCGCGCCTTCGGCGGAACGTTCCGCGCGGCTGGCCAGCGCATTGCGGCCGTCAGCGTGCAGCGAGTTCATGACGGCAACCGTCACGACGAGGATGGCCAGGCTCATGCCGAAGCCAGCACCGAGCCGGACGCCAATGCGCCAATCACGCAGTTTCATACTCTCCTCCCTTTGTGTGGCGGGCGTCTCTGCGCCAGTCATCCCGGCCTGCATCTGCGACGGGCGGCGACGGGCGGCGAACAAAGGCTGCACTTCCGTTTCAGTCAAGTGCCCCGCATCGGTCCCGAAGCCGCTCACATCCCGAGGTAGGCGGCTTTCACCTGCTCGTTCTCGAGCAGTTCACGCCCCGGTCCGGACAGCGTGATGCTTCCGGTCTCAATCACGTAGCCGACATCGGCAATGGAAAGCGCGGCATGCGCGTTCTGCTCCACCAGCAGAATGGTGATGCCCTGTGCTTTCAGGTTGCGCACGATGCGGAAAATTTCCTCCACCAGCAAGGGCGCCAGCCCCATGCTCGGTTCATCGAGCAAGAGTAGCCGTGGCCGGCCCATCAGGGCGCGCGCCATCGCCAGCATCTGCTGCTGCCCGCCGGAGAGCGTGCCGGCCGGCAGGTGGCGCTTTTCCTTGAGGATGGGGAACAGGCCGTACATCTTTTCCATGTCCGCTTCGATCTCGTCCTTCGGGCGCGTAAAGGCACCCAGGCGCAAGTTGTCCTCGATGGACATCGGCCCGAAGACCTGCCGTCCTTCCGGCACCTGGCAGATGCCGGCACGCACGCGCTTGTCCGGGCTCATCGCGGTCACATCATTGCCGTACAGCCGGATATTGCCGCCGCTCGCCGGTTGCACGCCGGAGAGCGTGCGCAGCAGTGTCGTCTTGCCGGCGCCGTTTGCACCGACCAGCGCGACCAGTTGCCCTTCCTTCACTTCGATGTCGACACCGTGCAGCGCCTGGATGCGCCCGTAGTGGCTGGTCAGGCCACGGATGTCGAGCACTTTCGCGCCAGCATTGCCGCTCGCCGCAGTCACGGCTGGTGCCGCTGCCGTCACTGTGCCGCCGAGGCCGACCGGGTCGGGCGCCAGCGCCACAAGGCGCGCTTTCAGGTCGGCAAACTCCGCCTTGGCATTGGCGCCGAACAACGGATCGTCGTTGTTCAGGAATGCAGCGTCGATTTCTTCCCAGTCCGTCGGCGTCAGCACCCTGCGGGCGCGCGGCAT
>DASVLM010000308.1:0-4842 GCA_036384875.1 Noviherbaspirillum sp. | reverse complement strand
CGGCGCCCGCCCCTGCATGCCGGACATGAAACCCGTGATCGGCGCCGTGCCCGACACACCAGGATTATGGTGCGCCTTCGGCCATGGGCATCAAGGCTTCACGCTCGGACCGGCAACCGGGGAATTACTCACGGCACAGATGACGGGCGCGCAGCCCAGGATAGACATGGCGCCGTTTGCGCCGGGCCGCGATTTCGTTTGAAGAGGATAGAAGCGGCGCTATCAGTGCAGCTTCTTTTTCAGCTTGAACAGCTCACCCTGCGCATGCAGCAGGGCATCGCGCATCTTTTCATCGACCCCGGCAGCATCTTGCAGCGCCATCTCCGCACGATGGCCGATTTGTTCAAGGTCATTGACGCATTCGACAATCTGCTTGCTATCGTTTGAATCAAAGTCGGACATGGCCTTGTCCGTATGCTGCTTCCATTCGGTAACGCATTCTTTCAGCTTCTGCGGCAGCTTTTCATCTGCTGCGCAGCTCCTTGCCACTTGATCGATCTCATGTTCGATACCGATGAGTTTTCGCTTGATTTCGCTTTGTCGCAACATGATGGCCTCCTTCGCCGGTTGAATCTGTCATTAACAAGGCGTATTGCCGTGCCGACATGGCATGCATTGCCAATCGACGAGGTATTGCCTTGCAACTTGCAAATTTGAAGGCGCATCGCTGTCGAAGTTCCTTGAGGCTGCCGAATGCGTGAACGCATCCTTTGCTGGCAGTAAACGGCTGCTCCTTAAAACATGGAGGATCGGCAAATTGTCATCCGGATTGAAATCTGCGTAAAATGCACCCGGAGCCGACGACGTATGCATCCCGTCTCCCTTGCTCGATAGCTCTCGAGCCGCTTTGCATTTCGCATCGTCGAAGAAAACCAAAAATCTCACGCCTCCGGCCATTGACGACTCCATGTTGTGGAAACTAAAAGAACTCTTCCGGAATTCCGCCAACAAGCCGGGTGCTGCCCCCCCTCTTCAAGCGCGACAGGAATACGTTGATGCGAACGCCTGCAAAAAGCTGGGCGACGCTTGTCTCGCGCAAGGCCAGCTCGATGACGCAGAGCAATATTATCTCCAAGCTCTGGAGATGGTGCCGCAGCTCGCCGGTGCCTGCGTCGGCCTGGGATACATTTACTGCGAGCGCGAGCTTTATGCGCAAGCTGAGGCCACACTGGAACGCGCCCTGTCCATCAGTCCAGACAATGCGGACGCGCACTATCTGCTTGGCAAGCTGTTTCAAGCAAAATCGGAGTCGGAAGCAGCCTGTGAACACTATCGTCGCGCCATCGAATCGGCTTCCGATTTGGAACCTGCCTACCTGAGCCTGTGCCAGCTTCTGATGGCCCAAGGTCGCTTGCGGGAGGCAACACGGATAGTAAGTGCCGGTGTCGCGGCGAATCCGGTGTCAGCGAATCTCTTGTTTTATCTCGGGAATTTGCAATTTGAAGATGGCGATTTCCCGGCGGCCATGGCAAGCTTTGAACGAGCCTTGGCGATCGAACCAAGCAGAGTTGACATACTCGCCAATCTCGGCTTGACTCTGCTGAAAAATAAGGCAGCAATGCAAGCGGAAGAGGTTTTCAAAAGGGCGCTGGCGATCGATCCTCGTCTTATCGCCGTGTACCTCAATCTTGGAAATGCATTGCATCGCCAAGGAAAATACGACGAGGCCATATCGGTTTACCGCAGCGGCCTGGCCTTCGACGAAACCTCCGCCGGTTTGCTGAACAATCTCGGCGTCAGCTTGCGGGCGCAAGATAATGCCGAGGATGAAATCGCTTGCTATCGGCAAGCCTTGGCGGCAGACCCGAACTACGCCGAGGCTTATCTCAATCTCGGCATAGCCTTGAAAAACCAGGGTAAGACCGATGAAGCCATGTCTTGCTTCGCCGAACTGATTGCACGCCAACCGAAGCACAGTGGCGCGTATGTCAATCGCGGCAACATCTACTGCGAATCCGGGCATCTTGATCTGGCAATAGAACAATACGACTTAGCTCTGGGTATCGAGCCTAACTTTCAGGCGTATAACAACAAGGGAAGCGTGATGCTGATGCTGGGCCGCTTCGACGAAGCAGTCGCTTGCTACGAAAGTGCGCTTGAAGCCAATCCGGACATGGCAGCTGCGCACAGCAGCATGTTATTCACCTATAACTACATGGAAAACCGCTCGCCCGCCGAGATGCTAAGCGCGGCCAAGCGGTTTGGCGCTTTGGTTGCGCGGCTAGCGAGCCCTTTCTCCGAATGGACGAGCGCACCCGCGACCAATCGCCGCTTGCGCGTGGCATTTGTTTCGGGCGAATTGCGCAATGGGCCGGTCGGATTTTTCGCGGAAAGCATTTTCAAGGCATGGGCGGCCAACCCCTCTCGTCACTGTGAATTGATCGTATATTTTCACAACAAAATTTCAGATTCCGTCACCGCTAGAATCAAGCCGAACTGCAGCGAGTGGCACGATGTAGCGACGCTTTCCGACGAAAACCTGGCGCACAAGATACATCAAGACCGCATAGACGTTTTGATCGATCTTGACGGGCATACGGCGAACAACCGCCTCGCCGTATTTGCCTGGAAACCCGCACCAGTGCAAGCCAGTTGGCTAGGCTATTTCGCCACGACCGGGGTTGCTGCGATAGATTACCTGATTGCAGATCCTTGCACACTGCCGATGGGCGAAGAAATCAATTTCTCGGAAAAAATCTGGCGCCTGCCGGAGACTCGCCTGTGCTTCACCGCTCCCGATAAGGACATTGAAGTCAGCCCTTTGCCCAGCCTTGCGAACGGCTACCTCACCTTCGGCTGCTTCAACAACTTATTGAAGATGAACGAAGGTACCGTCGCACTCTGGTCGCGCATCCTCACTGCACTGCCGGCCAGTAAACTATTCCTCAAGGCCGGCAGCCTGAAAGACGAAGCAACCCGCGAGCGGACCTTAGAACGATTCGCCGCGCATGGCATAGCCGGCGACCGTATGATTCTGGAGGGGCCGCAACAGCGCGCTGCTTATCTGGCGGCGTATCACCGCGTCGATATTGCGCTCGACCCGTTCCCGTACACAGGCGGCGCGACCAGTGCGGAAACCTTGTGGATGGGCGTACCCATCATCACGCTGGCAGGAGAGCATTTCGTGTCGCGGCAAGGAGCGGGATTGCTAAAGAATGCAGGATTATCGGATTGGGTGGCAACAACACCGGATGAATATCTCGGCCTGGCAGTGCGCCATGCGGGCAATCTGCAGCAACTAGCGCAGTTGCGTGCGGGCCTGCGCCGCCAAGTGCTCGCCTCACCGATTTTCGATGCCCCGCGGTTTGCTCGGCATATCGATGAAGCTTTGAAAGGGATGTGGGAACAGCGAGTGGGTCCGGCCTTGAAATAGCTATGGGACTTCCTCGAGGCCTGCCATTCAGGCCAATGCGCCGCATTCAGAAATAGAAGACCGACATGAGGCACTACGTCGACGCAAAATTGAGCCGCGACGAGTTTCGCCAAAAAATCTGCGAGATACGAGGCGCTTTTATTAATGCTTTGCGCTGAAATGTCACAGCTGAAAACGTTTCAGCATATAGCGCCTCCGACGCAACGGACAAAACATCATCACGCCGACATACGAAGCTGGTAGGTCTTTGAAATCCATGAAGCAGCGACCTAATTATTGCAGGAACGCTCGAAATTATGAAAAAGACTGTAATTTCGGAAAACGTTGGTCGCATGTGTTGGTTGACGTTGACGACGTTTGGATTTTGACATTATTGATCGGCGGGGTTGCGCAAATTGACGTGAGCATTCGACTAATTGGTCAAGAAATACGGATAATAAAAGACGACCCAACCGCAATCGACGAGATTGTTAAAGAGGTACAAAAAAATAGAGGCGCATATTCTGACCGGGAAATTCACCCTTCCATCTGGCCGTAGTAATTTTCACGAAGACTGCGGTCAGCCCCACATCAAAAGGCATCACAGCAAAAAGGAATCGGCCATCCTATTTTCCATCACACTGCCGATCCATCCAAATTTGTCAAACGCGCCAAAAACCGCGTAAAATGTAGATTGTGCGGGTGTAGTTCAATGGTAGAACGGCAGCTTCCCAAGCTTCATACGAGGGTTCGATTCCCTTCACCCGCTCCATGCCTTTCCTTCATTTCCCCTGGCCGGACCGGACGGATTCGAACCGTCATTCCTGTTGAGACTCGTCGATTTTAAGTCGCGAGCGTCTGCCTGCTGCGCCACGGTCCGCTGGTCGGCAAGGCGAGGCTTGAACTCGCATGGCCATCGTGGCCGACAGGGTTTGAGCCTGCCGCGTCTGCCGATTCCGCCACTTGCCGAATAGTTGGTGCCGGCCCTCGGCCTCGAACCGAGAAGCTCCTGCTTCTAAGGCAGGAAGGTATGCCAATTCCCTTCAGACCGGCGTGGTACTTGATGCCCGCAATCCGGACACCTTTTACTGGCGGAGACGGTACGATTCGCCCGCATTCTACAGGCCGCCGCCGCGCTCGTAGGCGCGGCGCTTCGAATCGCACCCTGTTTGGGGCATGCCGGGTTCGAGCCTGCCGCGATAGACCACTCTGCCACGTCTCCATAAACTGGCGCCTCGTAGGAGAGTCGAACTCCTGACACTCGGCTCGACAAGCCGGCGCTCTTCCACTGAGCTAACGAGGCAAAACTTTCTGGCGGAAGGTGCCGGATTCGAACCAGCGGACCCCGATTGGAGCCACGGCTTAGCAAGCCGCTGCAATTACCGCTCTGCCAACCTTCCGTTCTACATCAGACAAACTGGCGGGGATAGTGTGATTCGAACACACGGGGCACCTCGAATGCGCCCTTCCGCTTTCAAGGCAGCCGCAAT
>DASVLM010000307.1:0-11903 GCA_036384875.1 Noviherbaspirillum sp. | reverse complement strand
TCAAGGAACTGCGCGCACTGATGGGAGACCGGCGCGAAAAATTCCGCATGATTCCCGCGCTCTATGAGCCCAAACGCATTACCGATATGAAGAAGTAGCGGACCCGCCCGGCTTGCCGTGTTCAGGTGCTCGACAGCCGGTTCTGGATATCGCTGCGGACGAAGCGGCAGCTCCTCCCGCCCCCGAATTTCACCAGGCGCAGCGCCGCTTCCGCGCCGTCGGCCAGCATGCCGGCGTCGGCGCCGTCCTCGGGATAAATGGCGGCCCCGACACTGAAGGTCACGGCAATGTCGTGCTCGCCGACCGTGTAGGGCTGCGCCAGCGCGGACGAAATCTTCTCCGCCGCCAGCACCACGTTTTCCTCGATGCCGTCTTCCCGCAGCAGCACGGCAAAGCCGTCCTCTTCCAGCCTGGCCACCGTATCGCTGCCGCGCACCGTCGCCACCAGGCGCTGGGCGACCTGCTGCAGCAATTGCCTGGCGGCGGCTTGCCCATAGGTATCGCCGACGGCCTGGAAATTGTCGATGTCGAGCATCAGCAGCGCCACACGGGAAAAATTCCGCCGCGCGCATGCCATCGAATAGCGCATGCGATCGTTGAGCAGCAGGCGACCGGGCAAGCCGGTCAGGGGATCATGGAGAACATCGGCGCCGGGGGCCGCGGCATCGGCCGGCCCGCCCTCGCTGCCCCGCAAGGTGAGCACGGCGCCGGCAAGCCGGTTCTGCCTGTCGTAGACGGGGACAATCGATTCTTCCACATGGATTTCGCCGCCGCCGCGCCGCGTCAGGACCGTATCCACGTGGAAAGGCTCGCGCCGCGCCTCCTGCGCGGAAGCGAACGGCCCCTCCTCGAAGCGCGAGGGCGAACCGCCCTGCACGTGCAGAACCTCCGCCGCGGGCCGCCCCAAGGCCTCCAACGCGGGCCATCCCGTCAGCCGCTCGGCGGCGGCATTGAGATACGTGACCGCGCCGGCGGCGTCGGTCCCGACCACGCCTTCGCCGAGCGCGCCCAACACGGCTTCCGCCGGCGCCTTCAGGGCCGATGTCTTTTCCCGGAAGAAGCTCTGGCCGACGATATTGGAAAACATATGCGGAATCAGCATGTTGTGGCAGTGCCGCTTGGGCAGGTAGCCCTGCCCCCCCATGAGCATGGTCTCCATCCCCAGGTCTTCGTACCCGGCATCGCAGAGCATGATGATGGGAGTTGTCGGCGCCGCCTCCGACAAGGCCTGAAACACGTGCATGCCGGCCGCGTCCGGCATAAGGAAGTCGCCAAGGATGATGTCCACGCCGCCTTGCGTGATTCTTGCGATGCCTTTGCCCAGGGTATCGCACCATTCCATTTCGAAATAGCCGTTCCTTGCGCGTCCGGTGACCTTTTGCAAGGCGCTCGCTGCGGCGGCATCCGGCGTGATTGCCAACACGATACAAGTCATGGTGTCCTCTTTCTCATTGACAGGACATTTACGCGCCAACCTGCAACACCGGTTCGAGTGCTAGGTTGGCGAGCTGCAGGTTGGTCATCCGCGCCGATTGCGGAATGCAGCCGCCGGCATAGGCGATGAATGCCTCGAATTCGTCCCATATACCGCAGTTGTCGAAATCGCCGGAGTGCCCCCACAGGTGGAAGACGCCTCCTTCGTCGCAGGCCAGCTCGAAGAGCGCGTAAATCCGGCTCAGCCAGTCCCGGCCCCGCAAGGCGGCAAGCAAGCCGCGGCGGCGTCCGGCCCAGTCGCCCTGGCGCAGGTAATTGCGCACGTATGCGCCGGCGGCATGCGGATAGAACTGGCAGGTAGTGCCCATCGCGTATCTGCGGCCGATGTCCAGGCACAGGCTGCGCGTGCTTCTCGCGTAATGAAAACCGGCCTCGGCAACCAGAGACTCGTGCGCCTTGGAAAATTTTCCGCCGGGGTAGCAAAATCCCGGCACCGCCGCGCCTGTCATTTCTTCGAGCCTGTGCTTGCCCTGACGCACCTGGAAGCCGGCCGTGCGCCAATCCACAGCATCGAGAAAGCAATGGTCGTAAGTGTGCGAGCCGAGTTCGAATTGCCTGCCGATCTCGCGGATTTGCGCCTGCCCCAGCACGCGCGCGCCTTCGCGGTTGTGGATCGGAATGAAAAACGTGCCGCGCATGCCGTGGCGCGCCAGTATCTCGGCTACCCGGATGTCGGAAAGGCCGCCGTCGTCGATGGAGATGGAAAATATCGCCGGCATGTCACATCGCATATTCGCCCAGAACGCCGCCTTCGAGCGTTCTTTCCATGCGGGAGGCGCATTCCGTCTGGCTGGTTTTCACGGCGGCAAGATAGCTCGAACCGCAGGCGCACAGAAAATAGGCGGCCGAAGCCGCAAGCGCGTCCACGTCTGTCGCCCCGGACATGGGGAAATGTATCGGGCCGTGGGCCGTGTAGAGAGACAGCGCCGGGCCCGCCCTGGCCACCAACACGGCCCCCAGGCTGCAGCCTGCCGACAAGCGCTGCACTTTGTGCGTCAGCTCCGCTTCGTCATCCCAGCCGCGGAGCGCCATGCGCAGCATGGATTCGGAAGAAATCAGCAACGACGCGCCGGCGTATCGGGCAAAATCCGGCTGGGACGGCACGACCGCCATCCGCCTTCCCGAAGCCGCGGCAGCCTGCATCATCGGGGCCAGATTGCCGCCATGGCTTGAGGGAAAATCCGACACCACGGCCATGTCGTACTGGGGAAGAAGCGCGAGAAACTGGCTGAGCTGCGTGTCGACGGCATGGGCGTCGTTTCCCGTCACGCATTGCAAGCCCACGTTGACGCCAAGCTCGCCCAGCATGCGCGCAATGTTCGCCGCGCCGCCAATGTGCGAAAAAGCCATGGAAGCGTCGGCAACGCAGGGCGCGATCTGCTCGCACACCTGCCCGACAACCAGAATATGCATCCGCTGCTGCGCACGCTGTTGCTCAATATCGTACATGGCCGCCCACCTCTGGATAGAACCTATCGACGCCGAAACGCGTTCCGGTCACCTCGGCAATCCGGCAGCGTTCAGCGCTGCGGATCTCGCCGTATCTCAAAGACACAGATTACGCACGCTGGAGGCAGCGTCATTGAGGAATGTCAAGGCCTCCCGATTCAAGGCTGCGCATCCGGCGCAGGCATCCTTCTCAGCTGCTTACGACTCCATGTCGGAACGCAACGGGTTCTGTGGCGCCCTTGTCAGGTCGGCCGCCAAGTCGAGCAACAGGGCCGCATTGAATTCGGACGTTACGCTTGGAGAGCCGAGCTGGTATGCCACCGCCAACGCCGCATCCATGGCATCATCGCCGCCACACTCCCGCTGGACCCGCTGGGCAAACGCGGGCGAGATAACGGGCTCAGGCGGCCAAATACTCTCCTTTTCCGGTGTGTAGCCTGAATTGACCAAGGACTGCCTTGCCTGGTCGACATGGTTCGCAAGCCCGGACAGGCGCTCCTTGGCTTGCTGCAGGTTGGATGAGGCGCGACGCCCCAATGCGGGGCCGTAGGCGTACCTCGATACACGGTTCTCGTCGGGCACCCCAGGATTGGTGTATTTGCCGTCTTCCGCGAAGATGGCAGGCCCTTCCGCCCATGCATCCATTACGATGGCGTTTTTCAACGGCGAACCCGGGCGTCGCCATTCGGCCCACCCATGGTCCGAGGCGGGATTGGCAACTTTGTGCACCTGATCGCCTGGCGCAAGCTTGGGAATATGGCGATGAACCGAGACATCGCCGTGTTCGGAGCACAGGCCCGCTTTAACCAACTCCGCCATGGCAACCGTATGGGTCACGCCCAGTGCGGCGCCGCTGTCCCGGAGTCGGTTCGTCAGCACACGCCCCGCTGCAACACGCTGGCCGCTTTCCCCGTTCGTCATATCCAGGTCCATTGAAACATTGCCCCGCCCGAAGGAGAGCGTCTCACGTACTTCGTGAATCGTATCGTTGGCCTCTTTGAGACGAGCCACCTGGGTATCGCTATCAAGGCGACCGACCAGGCGGCGCCCTACGAGGTAGGCACCCAACTGCTGCGTTTGTCTGGGAAACACTCCCGAAGCTCCCGAGCACTCCCCGCCGCCGGACGGTCTCGGACGCAGGTGTTCCGACAGGGAGCTGTGTGTGTTGCGCTGCGGACGGCTGTAAGCCGGGGGAGACTCGGACCCGCTGTCACTGCCTGCGTCATAGGAGGTGCTCGTATAGCAGGTGCCGCGGATACCGGAAGAGTTGTAAGTCATGTTGACCGAATGGGGATGGTTAAATGCGTCAATGTCGGCTATTCCATCCCGCCGCATTTCCAGGAACCGAACGGAGGTTGCAATAAACGAAGTCGCAAGATGCTCCCGGCGCATTGCGCAATCGGATGCTCGACGCCGCACTCAAGGCCGCGCACCGAGGGATTTGTCGAAAGGCAGCGTTCCGGGCGGCTGCGGCTGCGCCTGCAAGACCGTTGGTGCCGGACGCCGGCACGAACCGAGGAACAGTACGGCCAGGAAGATCTGCCACATTTGGGCGCGCGGCGAGAGAAACGACGCTTCGGTCAGGTTGTGCAGGAAGTAGCCGAGCACGAACGAAGCCGACAAGGGCGCTATCGTTTGTGCCAGCACGTCCCGGACGCTGAACTGGCGCAACCAGGTGGCAAACAGCCCGGCCAGCAGGAGCACGGCCACCAGGCCGCCGTTGACGCACAGATCGAGCCAGCCGTTGTGATAGGAAGGGTAAGCCAATCCCTCGGAGGCAATCAGAAAGGCGTGGTCGTCGAAACTCCATCCCAGGATGGGAAAGCGCGAAATGGCGCCGAGCGCATCGCTCCACACGTCCGTCCTCCCGGTGAAATTGCTGTCGCGGCCGAAGCTCTGGAACAGCCAGCCGAGATCGATCTGGCTCGATACCAGTTTGAAGCCGACGACCAACAGGAGCGCGAGCAATACCGTTCCCACGTAGAAGTCCCGGCCCGCTCCCAGCCGGCCCAGTTTATGGACGGACCATAGCGCCACCACGCTGCTTCCGGCGGTCAGCATCGAGGTCACGCTGTCGGCACCGGCGATGGCGGCGATGGCGGCCAGCGCAAACACGGCATGCATCGCGCGCCGTTCGCGCGGCCGGCAAATGAGCACGGCGCTGTTGGCCCACAATGTCGTGAATCCCAGGGCGCCCAGCGTATTGGGGTGCGTGGCCAGCCCCTGCCAGCGGCCTTGCCAATCGATCGAATACGACGGTATCGCCAGCACGGCACCGACATGCAGCAGCATGTTGACGCCCAGCACCAGGGCCAGATCGCGCGCAATGGCCCATGGGTCGTGGCGATAATGCAGGGCCGCCGCCATCGTGATGCAGATCGCGCCCAGCCCGTGCACCACGTTCATCAAGACCTTCTCGGGGTTGTGCGACCAGAGGGCGCTCGCCGCGACCAGCAAAGTCAGCAGGACAAGCGGCCACTGGCGCCGCAAGACCGCACCGGCCACGCGCGGCTTGTGCAGCACCATCATGCCGGACATCGCATACAGGGCGACCACGAATGCGACGAACAGGAGCGAGCTGCCCGTGTTCTCCCCCGCCGCGGCTTCACGGGTCAGGTCGGCAACGTCGGACACCAGCATGGGGTGCGATTCCTCCAGCCGGTAATTCAGCGGCAGGCTGCTGGTGAACATCAGCACCAGGAAGGGCAGCGCCTTCCAGCGGTCCGAGCGCGATGCCGCAACCGCCGCGCCGTCACCGATAGCGTTTCGCACTGTATTCTTCAAAGCCGCGCTCCAGGAAACAAGCGGACAACTGCCCCGTCGCGGCGGCGATCCGCACCGTCAGCGCCACATACGAGGGATAGGACAACAGCCGCAATACCGGCGCGGCCACCAGGCCGCCGGCCAGATGCGCGGTTTTGACCAGGAACCAGCGGATCTTGCGCAAGCGCGTATAGCGCCGGACGAATATCCTGTTATAAGTCTGCCCGCCGCGGAACCCACGGCGCCGCACCCATTGCAAGGTGAGCCGCGACGGCGCAACCGGTTCGCTGGCAAGCGCTTCGTCGCACCACACCAGCTTGCAACCGGACAGGTGGAGGCGATAGAAAAAATCGGTGTCTTCGCCCCCGGTCAGGCCGAAGGCGGCATCGAAACGCACCGCCACGCGCCGCAATATGTCGCTGCGCAACAGCACATTTCCGGCGCCGCCGAACTCCACTTCCCGCCCGGTTTCCAACCTGTCGACACGGAAGCAGTCGGAGGCCCAGGCCGGCGCGTCGTCGGGCAAGGCACGCAGCACCGGGCCGAAAACCACGTCGGCCTGATATCTCGCCGCGCAGTCGACCAGGGATTGGAGCCAGGTTTCCGACGCCGCCTCGTCGTCGTCGATGAAGGCGAAATAGCGCGAACGCACGTGGCTCAGCGCGCGGTTGCGCGCCAGTGCGATGTTCTGCCGCGGCTCCACGTCGTACACGATCTCGCTCGCGGTCTGGCTGCGGAAATCGTCTACCAGCCGCTTTGCGCTCATTTCCGCATCGTTGTCGATCACCACGATGCGCATGCCGACCCGGTTCACGCGCTGATGCAGCAGCGACAAAAGCAGCGTGGCCAGCATGGCCGGCCGCTTGTAGGTGGCGATGCAAACGTCGACAAACACGGAATCACGAGGAACGGCGTTCATCGCGGATCTCCCTCCATATCAATAGCGCCAACACGGCCTCGCCGACCGCGATTCCCAGAATCGCGCCCCATGCACCCAGAGCGACCGTTGCAGCCAGCGACACCGCCACCGTGACGATGGCGCTCGGTATGCTGATCAGGGTGAGCGAGCGGAACTTCCTTTGAATCTGCAGCAGCAAGCCGCCGCCGCTGCGTATCATCTGTAATACCAGCACGAGGCACCAGGGCCAGACCAGCGCCGCCACGGCCGGATCGTCGCGTCCCAGAAGCAGCCTGGAAAGCACCCCCAGGCCGATCGCCAGAAACAGCGTGTAAGCGACGGCAAGCGCGGTCATGCCCGCCGTCAGCAGCGCGGAGGTGCGGCGCAACTTTTTTGCGTCGCTGCAGCGCAGCTCCGCCAGGCGCGGAATGGCCACCTTGTTCACCGCCGGCAGGAGAAAGGAAAACGGCGATATGAATATGCGCGCCGCGTTCGCCTGCCCCACGGCGGCAGCGCCGCCGAACGCCGCCACGACATAGGCGTAGGCCTGCGTCTGTATCCACGTCACCAGCACCCCGCCGAGCGCCCAACTGCCCCCGCGCCAGGATTCCCGTACCGTGCCGAGAAGCCGGCGCGCGCTGCGCGGCAGCACCAGGGGCGAGACCGCATAAGCCGCCAGCGAAGCCAGCGCCGCCCCGGCGGCATAAAGCGTCAGCACATTCGCGGCCGTAAGAGCGGCGCCAAGCAGGCGCTCGGCCAGCAAGCCCATGAACAGCACGAACATGGTCGTCGCATTGACCATCAAGGCCATCGATTCCCGGCGTTTCTGAAACGCGTAGCTGATGAAAAATTCCGTGCACAGGAACGAAGCCGATGCCGCACCGACCGCCAGCATCAACCCCGCACCGTGCTCCGGGAGGAGATGCCATGAATACGCAGCCAAAGCGCCGAGCGAGGCCAGGCCCAGCAACAGCAGGTCGGCCAGCAACACGGCACACAGCATATCGGCAGCGTAGGCGTCCCGCTCGCCGGCGGGTTTCTCGGCCATGTTGACGCTCATCTGGGTCAGAATTGCGGCATTGCCTATGCCCACGTACAGCATGCATATGCCGTATCCCATGCCGTACAGGCCGAACGAGGCCAGAGGCAGGCTGCGCGCAAGATAGATGCCGACCAGGAAATTGCCGCCGCTGGCTGTAAACTGGTTGAGCAGACTGATCAGCAAAGGCCGCTTGACGCCGCCCGCGCCGAGCCTGGCAACGGCGCCCCTGACCATGCCGGCGGGGGTCACGGCTTCGGGCATGTGCGCTCCATGCGAAACGGCGCCGGCACTGCGCCCCACGGGATGACGCCACGCTTTCCCATCGCGCCGCTATTGGAGAAAAATCGCCGGCAAGCTGCCATAGACCGGATCGTGCTCGACGAGCCGCTCCTCGAAACGCAAACGGTCCTGCCGCGATTTGCTGTCGAGCGCCCGCGCCGACACCTGCAGCCCGCCCTGGCGTTCGCTGCGGCAATAGCTGTGATAGGTTTCGATCAGGCCGTCCATCAACCCGACGGACGCCGTCCAGCCGAGGTTGCCGAGACGGCTTACGTCGAGCCACTTGCGCGGCGCGCCGTCGGGCTTGCTGGTATCGAACCCGATCCGGCCCTGGTATCCGACCACCTGGCCGATCAACTCCGCCACTTCGCGTATCGTCACGTCGGTGCCGGTTCCCACATTGAGATGGGACAGCCGGTCGGAAGTCTGGCTCATATACTCCGACGAACTCAGTTCCATGACGTGAATGCAGGCCTCGGCCATATCGTCCACGTAGAGAAACTCCCGGCGCGGGGCCCCGGTCCCCCAGATGACGACTTCCGGCGCGCCGGCGCGCTTCGCTTCGTGGAAGCGGCGCATCAGCGCCGGTATGACGTGGCTGTTCTCGGGGTGGTAATTGTCGCCGGGACCATAGAGGTTGGTCGGCATCACGCTGCGGTAATCGGTGCCGTATTGCCGGTTGAAGCTTTCGCACAGCTTGATCCCGGCGATCTTCGCCATGGCATAGGGCTCGTTCGTCGGTTCGAGCATGCCGTTCATCAGGTACTCCTCCCTGATCGGCTGCGGCGCCATGCGCGGGTAGATGCAGGACGACCCGAGGAACAGCAATTTGCGGATGCCGGCGCGCCAGGCTTCGTGGATGACGTTGTTCTGGATTGCGAGGTTGTTGTAGATGAAGTCCGCAGGATAGGTGTCGTTCGCATGGATGCCGCCGACGATCGCCGCGGCCAGATACACTTCCTCGATCATCTCCGACGCGAAAAATTCGCACACCCGCGCCTGGTCCATCAGATCGAGTTCCGCATGGGAGCGGGTGACGATATTGCGATACCCCTTCCGCTTGAGCGCCCGAACGATGGCCGAACCGACCAGGCCGGTGTGGCCGGCCACATACACGCGCTTTCCCGTATCTTCATTCATGTCGCTTCTCCTTCGTTCAATCCAGGGTGTGCTCTACTCGTTGTAGGCGTGGGCTTGGTAACCGCTCCGGTTGACGAGCAGGTATTTTTGGATATCGGCCAGCTCCGCATGCAGCATCTCGCCGATCAACTGCGAAAAGCCGATCTTCGGCTTCCAGCCCAGCTTGCGGTATGCCTTGCTCGCGTCCCCCAGCAGGGTCTCCACTTCCGTCGGACGGAAATACCGCGGATCGACCCGGACCAGGACCTGCCCGCGCTTCAGCCTGGCCGCTCCCGGTGTCAGTACGTTTTCGTCGATCACGTAACCGACTTCGTCCACGCCCTTGCCCGACCAGCCGAGTGCGATGCCGGCTTCCGCCGCAGCCAGCGACACGAATTCGCGCACGCTGTGCTGAATGCCGGTCGCGATCACGTAATCGTCGGGTTCTTCCTGCTGCAGCATCAGCCATTGCATCTGCACGTAATCGCGCGCATGGCCCCAATCGCGCCTGGCATCGAGATTGCCGAGATAGAGGCAATCCTGCAGGCCCACGGAAATGCGGGCCAGGGCGCGGCAAATCTTGCGCGTCACAAAGGTCTCGCCGCGCAAGGGCGATTCGTGATTGAACAGGATGCCGTTGCAGGCGAACATGCCGTAGGCCTGACGGTAATTGACCGTGATCCAATAGGCATACAGCTTGGCGACCGCATACGGGCTGCGCGGATAGAACGGCGTCGTTTCGGTCTGCGGCGATTCCTGCACCAGGCCGTACAGCTCGGAAGTCGAGGCCTGGTAGAAGCGCACCGTCTTTTCCATGCCGAGCGCCCGCACCGCTTCCAGCAGCCGCAGCGTGCCCAGCGCGTCCGAATTGGCCGTGTATTCCGGCTCCTCGAACGATACCGCGACATGGCTTTGCGCGGCGAGGTTATAGATTTCGTCCGGCCGGACCGCGGACACGATGCGCATCAGCGAAGCCGTATCGGTCATGTCGCCGTAATGCAGAACCAGGTCCGGCGCGCCCACGTGCGGGTCTTGGTAGAGATGGTCGATCCGGCCGGTATTGAGGGAAGAGCTGCGGCGCTTGATGCCGTGCACGATATAGTTCTTGTTGAGCAGCAGTTCGGCGAGATATGCCCCGTCCTGCCCGGTCACGCCGGTGATCAGCGCCACCTTTCTCTTTCCGTTCTCCTCTCCGGGGCGCAGGTATTCGGCCTTGGTGGGCGATGGTGTCATTGCGTTTTCTCCGATTGTCGATGAATGCCCGCACGAGGGCGGATGGCTGTCTTGATTTTGCCCGCTGGCCGGCGGGCCATATTGACGTTTGTCATAAGAGCTGCGCATCGGACGGGATCGGGGCGCAGCGGCTCCCCTGCCTCAATAGGCGTTCTTGCCCGTCCAGCCCTTGAACGCGGTCCAGGCGATGATGCGCAGGTCCATCCACATCGACCAGTTCTGGATGTAATACAAATCGAACTGCACGCGCTTCCTCATTTTTTCGACCGTATCGGTCTCGCCGCGATAGCCGTTGATCTGCGCCCAGCCCGTGATGCCGGGCTTCACGCGGTGCCGCAGCATATACACTTCGAGCAGATCGCTATACATCCGGTTGTGCTGCAAGGCATGCGGCCGGGGGCCGACGATGGACATATCGCCCAGCAGGACGTTGAAGAATTGCGGCAGCTCGTCCAGGCTGGTGCTGCGGATGAAGCGGCCGACCGGCGTCACTCTCGCGTCCCCTGCCTTGGCCTGGGTCACGACGTTATCTTCCTTGTGCACCTTCATGCTGCGGAATTTGTAGACGTCGAAGCGGCGCCCGTTCAGCCCGAGCCTGGGCTGGCGGAAGATGACGGGCCCCGGCGACGTCGCCTTGATCGCGAGCGCAATCGCCAGCAGCAGCGGCGAAAGGGCAAGCAATGCGGCGGCGGCGAACATCCTGTCGAACACCTCCTTCACCACGCCGCCCAGCTCGCTCACCGCCGGCCGGTTGATATCGACCGCCGGAAATCCGAGGAAATCGCCCACCTTGCTGCTCAGTATCTTCATGCTGACGGTATCCGGTATCCAGCGGATATCGACCAGCACGTTGCGCAACAGGTGCTGGATTTCCTGCAGTTGCCTGGAAGACTCCATGGACATGGCGATCCACACCTCGTCGATGCCCTGCTCTTCGATGAAATGCGGGATATCGTCCTGCCGGGCGATGCGCTTCACGCGCTCCGGAATACCCTCCTCACCGCAGGTATAGATACCGCGCACCTCGTACCCATACCATTCGCACTCGATGGCGCGGCGATACATTTCGCGGCCTATCGGCCCGTAACCGACGATGACGACCGATTTCTGGTTATAGCCGTTCTCGCGCAAGCGGCACAGGATCAGGTAGCAGGACCAGCGCACGCAGGCAATGAGCACGACGCCGCTGACAAACCAATAGGAAAGCCACAGGCGCGACAATTCGCCGATACGGTGCATCAGGAAGCTGAAGAACAATCCGCCCAGCAGCACGGCACCCCAGGTCAGCGCGGTGCGGCCGAACATCGCCAGACCGGACCTGCCGCGCCAGGACTCGTAAAGGCCGAACCGGGAAAACAGGAAAAACGCCGCGATGCTGCACAGGTAGAACAGCACGACATGGATGGCCGGCGTATCGGCCAGGGCCACGCCGAAGCGCAAGCGGCTGGCGGCCTCGGCCGCAACCGTAAGGGCCGCGAAGTCGGCCACGCGCACGGCGATCTGAAAAATGGAAATGCCCCTTGCAGTCATATCGGCCATGATCGCGCCATCCTTCTTCCGTCCAGGGCCGGGCAACGCCGTGCGGCCACGCTTGAGAAATAAGAGAAATGTCTCTGAACTCATGCT
>DASVLM010000306.1:0-4539 GCA_036384875.1 Noviherbaspirillum sp. | reverse complement strand
CGAGATTGCGCTCTTGTGTTTTGCGCCGCAAAAGGCGATGGAAATCCAGGTGCTGAAAAAAGCCAACCCGACCGCGAGAAGCGCCCAGATCCAGGAGCATGTCCTGGGCTTCCACCTGCTGGACCTGCAACTGGCGCTATGCCAGCACTGGCATCTGCCCGAATTGCTGACCCAATTGATGGACGACGCGCACGCCGAGAATTCGCGCGTGAAAAACGTCAAGCTCGCCGTCGACCTGGCGCGCCACTCGGCCAACGGCTGGGACGACCCGGCGCTGCCTGACGACTACGCCGCCATCGAAAAGCTGCTCAACATCAGCCACGAGGAATTGATGTCGTGGATCAAGCCGAAAGACAAGGAAACCAATGGAACGCCGTAGTTTCAAACTGGCCGCGTCGGCCGTCGCTGCCGCCGCGGCCCTGACCGCGGCCTGGGCCGCGCACGCCTCGGCCGCGCCTTGGTACCGCTGGCAGCATCGCATCAACCACACCATCCTTTGCTCCCAGAATTCGCCAGGCGAAATCTGGGACAAGGTCCAGGGGCCGTATTCGGATTCGCGTTGCCGCAAAGAGGGCGTACCGCAGTAAATCATGCCCTTCGCACCTGCGGGAAAAAAGCAGGCCCGGGCCATCGACGCGCCGGGACTTGCCATCGAGCGCTTTCCCGCGAACGAAGGCGGCGCAATTGTGAAAATGGCCATCGCCCGGCTTTGCGCATTCCGTAGAGCGATCTGCTTCCCCGCCTTTGCTCGACGTGCTGCTCCATATCCGGAAGCGCGCCGCAACGGACGCAGCTCGCATTTGTCAGGCTGTTTTTGCCCCCGGATTTTCACCCTTTAGCTGCCAATCAAAATTCCGGCAAGTTCAAAAAAATACGAACACTCTTTGGCTGGCGCCTGCCTACCATTGCGGTAAAGATTCCATCTGCGACAGGGAGACAGCCGATGCCGGGCACGACATGGGCAAGGAGAAGGCCGGGTGTGACGTGGGCACCGAGATGGCAATTGTTTGCGCTGCTGGCGCTGCTATTGCTGTTCCCCTTCGTTGCCGCCAATTTTGGCAATTCCTGGGTGCGCATCATGGATTGCGCCCTGTTGTACATCATGCTCGCACTTGGCTTGAACATCGTGGTCGGCTTTGCCGGCTTGCTCGACCTCGGCTATGTGGCTTTCTATGCGATGGGTGCCTATCTTACCGGCTTGCTGGCTTCGCCTCAGTTCGCGTCGACGCTGGAATCCCTGGCCCAACATTTTCCCGATGCCGGCAAGGTGTTGCTGGCTTTGTGCGGCCCGGACGTGGCGCAACACGGCCTTCACCTGCCCGCCTGGTTCATTGTGCCGCTCTGTGCCCTGGCGGCGGGGACGCTCGGGGCCTTGCTCGGCGCGCCCACGCTCAAGCTGCGTGGCGACTATCTCGCCATGGTGACCCTGGGTTTCGGCGAGGTCATCCGGCTCCTGATCGTCAACCTGAGCGACCCGATCAATCTCACCGAGGGGTCGCGCGGCATCAACATGATCGACCCGGTCAGTGTCCTGGGCGTGCCGCTGCACGGCGGCGTGGAGACGCACGGCGACTTGCAAATGGGCGCCTACGCCATGCCGTCGGTGAATGCTTATTATTTTCTCTTTCTTGCCCTGTGCGCGGCGATCATTTTCGTTACCGCCCGGCTGCAGCACTCGCGCCTGGGCCGCGCCTTCCTGGCCATACGCGAGGATGAAATGGCGGCCATGGCGATGGGCATCAACACGCGCAACGTCAAGCTGATCGCCTTCGCCATGGGCGCCTCTTTCGGCGGCGTGGCCGGGTCGATGTTCGCCTCGTTCCAGGGGTTCATTTCACCGGAATCGTTTTCGCTCTCCGAGTCGATCACCATCCTGGCCATGGTAGTGCTGGGCGGCATGGGACACGTGCCCGGTGTGATCCTCGGGGCGCTGCTGTTGGCGGCGCTGCCCGAAGTCTTGCGTCACGTAGTCGAGCCGCTGCAGCGTGCGGCCTTCGGCGAGGTTCTGGTTTCGGCCGAGATCATGCGCGTGGCCATGCTGGGCGGCGCCATGGTGCTGATCATGCTGGCCCGCCCGGCGGGGCTGTGGCCGAAACCGGCATACGGTCCGTAGAGTGCGCTTGGGCTCCGGTTCAGGTGCCAGGTGTTGCATTACTTGGTTTTGCGTATCAAAATTTGTTGTATAAAACAAGCTGTCAAAGTTGGCAGGTCTTGTTCTGTTCCATAGCGACTGATAGCCGCACTGTAAACTTGACGACAATAACTGAATGCGCTTTACTTTCTCTATCCCTACTTATCTGAATAGCCTGCGTGGACGTCCGGTTGGGGTATTCTCGACAAGGCGCAGTCTTGCGCCACTCGTTGGTGCCGCACGACGCAGTGGTCAATTCCAGATTCGGAAAGACCGCGTGGCAAATTCCGTTGACTATCCCGTCAGACTGATTGGATCCCTCTCGAATTTTTGCGGCGGTAGAAGCAACGAGGTTGCTTCTGGAGCTCTCCTGAAAGGATTTGAAGCCATGTCGCTTCGCATCAGCATGCTCTGCTTGATGTTTATATTGGTGTCGTTCGCTCCAATGAAAGCATCTGCGGAAGAGGCGGTTCCGTCACCAATTCAAGCTGAAGTGGCGCGCTTACAAATCCTGTTTGGCACCGACCAAGACCAAGCCGTCAAGCGTCTCCTGGCACTGAAAGAGCACCTTCCTGCTTCGGCAACGCAGGTCGACCGACGCAAAGTGCTTGCAGCGCTAGTCGATATGTACCTTAATAAACATGATCACGCCCAGGCAAGGAAGTTTAACCAAGAGCTTGCGGAGTTCGGTTCGGCTTATCACGATGACTGGGCGAGAACGTTTGTTTTCGGTGAAGGGGCGTTGCTCGACCTGAGTGATGGAAAAACCATCGATGCGGTTCTGAACATAGAGCAAGCATTGAATATCGCCCAGCAAACAGGTGATAAAAAACTGATCGGTTCCACGAACGACATAGCGGGGCATATCTACGGAGATCTCGGCGACTTTCCGCTCGCCTTGCAACATGCGTTGATTGCTCTTTCCATGCTCGAAGGGCATGAACAAAGAGATGAAATGCGCCGCGCAGCGGCCATGAATAATATCGGTACTCTCTATGAGACCATGAAGAACCCGGACTTGGCGCTGGAGTACAACGAAAAAGCACGGGAAATCGCCGAGCGGATAGACGCGCAGTATATCCTGCTTAGCTTGGCGCTTACCCGCGGTGCCGCTTATTCCCAGCTGGAAAAATTCGCGGATGCAAAAATATCGTTCACTGATGCTTTGACCATTGCGCGAAAAATCTCGGACCGGTCCGGTGAGGCTGCGTCTCTGGGAGGGTTGTCCAACATTGCATTTAAGCAAAATCTGTTCGGCGACTGCATTAAGCTGGCTGAGGAAGCTGAAGGCTTGGCCAAGCAGTTGAAAGACGAGGACTTGTTGACCGACATTGGTAAAAATGTCGGTTTTTGTCATATAGGCATGGGGGCGGTGCAGCGCGGCGAAGAGGAGGTCAATTCCGTCATCGACTTCCTGCACAACGCCAATGAGGATCCGGCGGTTGCGGATGTGCTTGGCGAGATGGCTCTCGCGTACGAGAAAGGCGGCCTATATAAGGAAGCATTAAAGGCCATGCAGCAGCAGCGCGATTTGAAAGATAGCCTTTTGCGCAAAAATCATGACCGCACACTCGCTGAAATGCAGGCCAAATTCGACGCGGCGGAACGTCAAAAACAAATGGAAAAGTTGGAGCAGGAAAATCGGTTTCAAAAAATTGAAATCGAAAACAAGAATTTGCAACGAATTGTTGGATTGGCCGCTCTAATCATAGTGATATCGATCGCGTATGCCTTGGTAAGGAAAAAAGAAATCCTCCGCCGAAAAGCGCATTTGGAAAACAAAAACAAGTCGAAGTTCGTCGCTGAGGCAGCGCATGACCTCAGGCAGCCCATGCAAGCCATCAGCAACTTGCTGGAAGCGATGAAGCAGGCGGCCTCCAAGGACGACATGTCCAAATGCAAGGAGTTGATAGGCACGGCACAAATAGCGACTCAAGCGATGCGCACATCGTTTAACTCGGTCCTCGAATTGTCCCGCCTGGAATATGGCCTGGTTTCCGCCGAATATTCGTCTTTTCACTTGGACGAGCTGATCGACGAACTTATCGTTTCGCTGCAACCGCTCGCGGACGAGCGTGGTGTGATCATTCGCACAAAATTCAGAAGGAAGGAATCGCCTGCAGTGAAAAGCGATCGGGTTTTATTGGGACGAGTGATTTCCAATCTGCTCTCCAACGCAATCAAATACAGCGATCCGGCAAAAGGAACCCATGCTGCGGTTTCCGTCAGTGTGGCTGCCTTGGCGGACTCCTATCACGTCAGCATCGCCGTAAGCGGTAATCCAGCGGCGTTATAGATTTCGCGCAAGACAGCCGGCATCATGCCCCCACATTAAATCACGCGGGGGATATCATGGCGACAGGCTCGGCACAAACACAACGCCAAGCGCGCTGGCAGGACATTCTGGA
>DASVLM010000305.1:0-11680 GCA_036384875.1 Noviherbaspirillum sp. | reverse complement strand
GAACACCCTGTAGCTACTACAGGGTCAATCAACTATTCTGATTGGGTGAAATGACGATGGCGAACTTGCTCAGAATCGGCGAACTTGCGCAATGCGCCGATTGTTTAGTGGAAACGATCCGCTACTACGAGCGCGAAAACTTGCTTGCCGCACCGGCGCGCTCACAGGCCAACTATCGCCTGTATGGCCCGGAACATGTGAAGCGCTTGCAATTCATTCGGCATTGCCGTTCACTGGACATGACACTCGACGAAATCCGCGCGCTCCTGCAGTTCAAGGATGCACCGGAAGCAAACTGTACGGGCGTCAATACATTATTGGATAAGCACATCGAGCATGTCGCGCACCGGATCGCGGAACTAAAAGCACTACAACGCCAGCTCGGCGATTTGCGGGCGCTGTGCCGTCATGCGCAAGCGGTCAAGGATTGTGGAATCCTGCAGGAACTATCGAGTGCCGACAATGGCACACCAGCAAAACTCGGTTCCCACGGCAAGGGATGTCATTGACCGGGGACGCTCATACCAATCAGTTGTATTTCTGAAATTGAGCGATCCAGCGGTTCAGTTTTTCAATTTCCTTTTGCCGCAATGCTGCAATTTCCTTCGCGGTGCCACGCATGACGGGGTCCGTGCCATGGACAATCTGGTTCTCGGCAATGGCGAGCTCATCCTGGAGCACGCTGCGCGTCAGGATCGCAAAGTTATAGTCCTGATTTTCGGTATAGGGAATAGCCGCCAGCCGCTGCTGCATGTTACTGCCCAGCCCTTTCAATTCGGTGGCGGGCGGCACGGCGGCAGCGGGCGGCGCACTATTATCCTGAGCAAATACCTGTTTGCTGCAGCCGAGCATGACTGTGATGCATAGGACGGCCACTGCGCTTGCCTTAGATCTCCGCACACGCTCTGACGGCATTGTTCGATGCACGTTGCTCTCCTTGCCCCGTTCATATCCAAACCATTCTCGCATGCCTTGCATGGTAATCCGACTGCGAAAAATATCGAGGCGACGGCAACTGGATGACAAATTTGTCATCTCCTCGTCATCTGTTTGCACAGTCCGATAACTATTCTGAACACCGAGTGTTGGCAAATTTACAGGCCGGATGAACACGATGCGAACGGCAATTGCTGTGCGTCAAATGTCATAGGACACCGAGCCTGAATTCACTGTAGCAACGAGTACCTGGTGAAGGCAGGGCTCTCTTGCTCTGTTATCCATTGTGCTTCATCAAGGGGATCCGGTTCGGCAAACGTAGACTGCAATTCAACATAACCAAAAGCAAAAACCGCCTGAACATGTATGACGACACATTGTCCGCCTATGGCATCGCCGGCCTTGTCATCGTGATTGCCGCAGGTTTGAGCCTGCTTGTCGCCGCTTGCTGGAAAGCCGTGCCAATGCCGGTTTCGGCACCCGCCGCGTGGGCACAGTTTCGCTTCGGCTACCCAGTGTACGCGCTGATTTTTCTCGCCTTCGACATGGAGATGATCTTCATGTACCCGTGGGCGGTGGTATTCGCCGATCTCGGCGTATCCGCCTTTCTCGACATGCTGGTTTTCATTGCGCTGCTTGCGGCGGGAATCGCCTATGCGTGGCGCATGGACGGCCTGGCATGGGAGTAGCCGTCAAAGCAGCGTTGCTTGCCGTCGCCATGCTGATGCTCGCATGGCTGACAGCGTGGCTGGAACGTCGGCTGGTCCGCGGCGAACCCGGTCCGGCGCTTGCCGTGGCCCTCGACGGGTCGCCCCTGCTTCCGAACCGCGACCGCTGGCTTTACCCGGCCGGGCCGATTGTGGCGCTGGTTGGCTTCCTTCTCGGCGCCGTCGTCATCCCGTTCGGCCCCGGTCTGATCGGCCAGGATCTCGACATCGGCGTCTTCTATTTCATCGTGGTGCTCGACTTTGTCGTGCTCGGCATTGCATTGAGCGGTTGGGGTGCCAACACGCCGGACTCTGTCGAAGCGTTCTACCGCATCGTCGCGCAACTCGTGGCCTACGTGGTGCCGCTCGGCATGGCGCTGGTCGGCGCAATCATGATGGCGAAATCGCTGTCGACCACGCGCATCGTCGCCGCGCAATCCGGCCTCTGGTTCATCGTGCTGCAGCCGCTCGGCTTCGCGCTGTACCTTGTCAGCGGATTGATGCAGTGCTATCGCGCGCCTTTCCTGGAGCCGTTCGCGACCGGCATTGGCGGCGGCATTCTCGGCGTTGCCGGCGGCTGGCCGGCGCTGCTGTGGCGCATCGCGCTGTCCGGGCTGCTGTTCCTGGTCGCCGCCATGGGCGCCGTGCTCTTCCTCGGCGGCTGGCTCGGCCCGTGGCTGCCGGGACCGGTCTGGATGCTCGTCAAAACCTATGCGCTGATGGCCCTGATGCTAGGGCTGGGGCGGCTGGCGCAGCCATTGAGCGTGGCACAGATGCTCGCACTTTCGTGGAAAGTACTGATACCGGTCGGGCTGGTCAATGTGCTGCTGGTCGGCCTGCTCATCCTGTTCGGGATCGGGCCGGCATGACCGCCTTCGACATCGCGCAGATCGTCGCCTTCACGCTGTGCGCGTTTATCGCGGTCGCCGGCGCGCTCGGCATGGCCACGACAATGAGCATGTTCCGCAGCGGTATTTTTCTGATGGCGTCGTTTCTCGGCGTCGCCGGGCTGTTCATCCTGCTGGCGGCCGACCTGATGGGCCTGTTGCAGATCATGATGTATATCGGCGGCATGCTGGTGATGATCCTGTTCATGGTGCTGTTCATGCACGATCCGGGTGGCGCGATGATGGCAGCGATGCCGGGCATGATGGCGCCGGTCGAGCGCTTTTTCAGCGGCGGACTGCAGCAGGGTGAAGGCCGGAACGGCGACCATGCAGACATGCATGCCGGGAACGGCGAGGCCAAAGAAGCCGATCGCGAAAACCGCCAGAATGGCGCAAACGGCGAGCACCATGCGCAGCATGACGGCATGCAGCACGGCGGCAGCGACATGAGCATGAACATGGAAGGCACGCACATGGACGACATGGACATGTCGATGGTGACACCGGTCCGGCGCATCGCCGCCTGGCTGGCCGTCGCGATCGGCGTCGGGCTCGGCGCGCTGGTGCTGCTGCGGCCGTCCTGGCCGACCGTCACGCGCCATCCGGACCCGCGCTCCGCGGAAGCGGTCGGCATGCTCCTGATGGGCAAGTACATGATCGCCTTCGAAGGCGCCGGTTTCCTGATCCTGCTCGGCATCGTCGGCGCGGTGCTGATGGCGCGGGTGGAGCGGCATCCGGACAACGGCGGCCGCGACGCCCGCGTCGGCAGAACGGATGCGCCGCCGCAGATCGCGCCTGATCCGGTCATTCCGCCCTCCCCGGACGAACGACCCAACGAGGAGCATGCCAGCGAGCATCACGCAGTCGCGCATCCGCCATCGCATCGGAGGCCCGCATGACGATTCCGCTCGGCGCGTACTTGCTGGTCGGCGCCACGCTCTTTGCGATCGGCGTCTATACGATCGTCGCGCAGCGATCGGCGGTGATGGTATTGATGGGTATCGAAGTCGTGCTGAATGCGACCGGGCTCAATCTGATCGCGTTCTGGCGCTTTGTTCGCCCGGACGACTACTCGGCGCAAATCTTCCTGATCCTGATCGTCACGATCGGCGCAGTGGAAATGGCGGTTGGGCTCGGCATCATGATGCTGCTGTATCGCCAGCGCCGTACGGTGCAGGTCGATAGCTACACGGCGTTGCGCGGATGAGCCTGCTGCTGCTCGCCGTCCCGCTGCTGCCGCTGCTTGCCGGCGCGGCGGTCGCGGCATTCAGGCGACAGGAGAAAATGGCCGGCACGTGGGTGACCGTCGCCATCGCAGGCTCGCTAGCCATGCTGGCCGCGCTGCATGGCCAGCGGATCTCGCTGCAGGCGCGCTGGTTCGAGACCGGCGGCCGGGCGCTGGAGGTCGGCTTGCAGTTGAACGGGCTGACCTGGGTCGCCGCCGTGCTGGTCGCCGGCATCGCGCTGCCGGTCGCGCTGTACGGCATCAACTACATGGCGGACGACCGGCATCGCAGCCGCTTCTTCGCGGAACTTGCACTGTTCGTCGGCGCCATGCTGACGCTGGTGCTGGCCGGTTCGCTGGTGCTGCTGTTCGTCGCCTGGGAAATCGTCGGCCTCGCCTCCTGGCTGCTGATCGGGTTTCACGATCGGGAGACGGCGGCCGCGGCGGCGGCGGCCAAGGCATTCCTGATGACCCGCATCGGCGACGTCGGCTTTCTGCTCGCGTGGCTGCTGGTGTTCGCGCAGCTCGGCACCACCGACATCGATGCGCTGCTGAACGCGGCTACCGGCGGCGCGCTGACGCCCGGGTTCATGCGCCTGCTTGCGCTGCTGTTTTTTGCCGCTGCGGTCGGCAAGAGCGCGCAATTGCCGCTGTCGATGTGGCTGCCGGACGCGATGATCGCACCGACGCCGGTGTCGGCATTGCTCCATTCCGCGACGATGGCGGCGGCCGGCGTGTACCTGCTGTTGCGGCTGTATCCGCTGTTGGCTGCCGCGCCGGCGGCACGCGATGTCATTCTCGTCATCGGCTTCCTGACCGCGGCGGTCGCCGCGCTGCTGGCCACGGCCGACATGGACCTGAAGCGCATCCTGGCCTGGTCCACGGTTTCGCAGCTGGGCGAAATGATGATCGCGATCGGGCTCGGCGCGCCACTGGCGGCCGCGCTTCACCTGGTCGCGCATGCGTGCTTCAAGTCGACGCTGTTCCTGGCAGCGGGCGCGGTCGACCGCTATGCCGGCACGCGCGATCTGCGCCGAATCGGCGGCCTCCGGCGCGCACTCCCCGTCGCCGCGCTGTGCTTTTTGGCCGGTGGCCTGTCGCTGGCGGGAATCCAGCCGTTTTTCACTGCATCGAGTCACGATGCGATTCTGGCGGCGGCGTTGCGCGCCGGCTTGCCCCAGGCACTGGGCATACTGGCGCTGCTGCTTCTGGCCGGTATCTATATCGGCCGCGCGGGTACCGCCGTGTTCGCCGGCATGCCGCATTCGCCGCAGACGGAGCGCGGCAAGGTACGACGCTCGATGCGAGCCGGCATGGCTATTCTTGCCATCGCGTCGATGTCGATCACGCTGATGATCGCGGCGCTGCCGCTGCTCCTGCCGTTCGGCGACGATGCCGGCCGATCCCCGATGGTGCACGCCGCGGCCTTGCTTGCCGGCGCCGCCGGACTTGCGATCGGCGCGATGCACGCATGGCGGCATAGTCCGGTGCCACCGTTCGGCAGAGTCGCCGAAGCGCTGCAACGCGCGCTGGTCGCTGCGACACGCGTGCCGCCCGCTGCGGCATCGCACATTGCCCGATTACTGGAACGCATTGAACATTGGCTGGACGCCGGCGCACAGGCGCTGGCACGCCTTGTGCCCAATCCCGATGGTATCGAACGCCGGCTGGACGACGCCGCGCAGGCATTGATGCGCGCGGTTCGCACCGCGTCGCAGCGCAGCGAGCAAATCGAACGCGATGCCTTCGGCACGGGCGGCGACCTGCTGGCGCGGGGCCTGCAGCACGGCGGCAAGCGGATCCGCGCGCTGCAAACCGGCAAACTCTATCTGTACACGCTCGGCCTGTTCGCCTGGACGCTGCTGGTGCTGGCGGCGGCAATGCTGATGCTGTGGGCATGATGCGAAACGGGATCAAACCAACGGACTAGCAATGCTGACCTTCACCATCTTTCTACCCCTCCTCACCGGCCTCATCGTGCTGGCCATTCCGCCGTCGCGGCCAGCATGGGCGCGGTGGACCGCGCTCGCCGGCGCGATCCTGACGCTGCTGCTGGCGCTATGGCTCTGGGCCGGCTTCGATGCATCCGATCCGGCATTGCAATGGCGCGCCAGCGCGCCGTGGATTCCGGGCATCGGCGCCGGCTACGACGTGGCAGTGGATGGCATCTCGCTGCCGTTGATCCTGCTGACCGCGGTCCTGCTGGTCGCCGTGATGGCCTACGTGCTGCCGCAGCACGAGCGCAGTCCGCGCCTCCATGCCTTCCTGTTCCTGCTGCTGGCCACCGGATTGATGGGCGTCTTCGCGGCGCGCGATCTGCTGCTGTTCTATCTGTTTTTCGAGATCGCCCTGGTGCCGATGTATTTCATCGTCGGCATCTGGGGCGGCGAACGCCGCCGTTACGCAGCGATGAAATTCTTCCTGTATACCCGGGCCGGCAGCCTAGCAATGCTGCTGGGCTTCCTTGGTCTCTATCTGTCGATGACGCCACACACGTTTTCCTTGCCGGCGATTATTCAGGCGCAACCGCTGGCCGCTGCGCCGACCGCCGCTGCACTGGTCTTTTTCGCGCTGCTGCTGGGCTTCGGCGTCAAGCTGCCGACCGTGCCGCTGCACAACTGGCTGCCCGATGCACACGTGGAGGCGCCGACTGAAGGCAGCGTGGTGCTGGCCGGCCTGCAGTTGAAGATGGGCGCGTACGGCCTGGTCGCGATCCTGCTGCCGGCGCTGCCGCAGGCTGCAGCACGCTTCGGCTGGCTCCTGGCCGTGTTGGCATTGATCTCGCTTTTGTACGGTTCGCTCGCCGCGCTTGCACAAAACGACATGAAGCGCCTGGTCGCCTATACGTCGGTCAACCACATGGCCTACGTAATGCTGGCCGTCGCGATCGCGGCGCTGTCCGCGAATGCCGGCGCGCGAGCGCTTGCGCTCAACGGCGCGGTGGTGCAGATGGTGAGCCACGGGCTGCTGACGGGTGGCATGTTCCTGATGGTCGGCATGCTGCAGCACCGCGCCGGCACGCGCGAGATGCAGCGATTCGGCGGCGTACTGGCACAGTTGCCGGTCTACGGCGCGCTGTTCGGCCTGCTGGCGTTCGGCTCGCTCGGCTTGCCGGGCCTGTCCGGCTTCATTGCCGAATTCCAAGTGATCGGCGGCAGCCTGACGCTCGGCGTCTGGGTCGCCGCCATCGTCGTGCTGGGCCTGCTCATCACCACGGGCCTCTACCTGCGCCTGGTCGGCAGCGTTCTGCTCGGCAGCCCGCCCGAAGGCATGCCCGGGCTGGCGCCGCTCGGCGCGCACGAGACCTGGACGGCCGGCACGCTGGCCGCGCTTTCGGTGTTGATCGGTATCCTGCCGAACACGGTCATGCCCTTCATCGCCGCCGGCAGCAGCCGGCTGCTGGCGCTATTCCAGGCATGACGCCATGAACAGCGGCCACTGCATGGATCTGTGGGCGGTCGTGCCGGAGATGCTGCTGGCGGGATTGGCACTCGCGCTGGTGCCGGTCGCCGCATTCGTGCGCGGCCAATGGCGAGCGCTGCCGGCGGCGGTCGCGATCATCGGCCTCGCCGCAAGCATGGCCGTTACCGTCGTCGTGCTGCCGACGACGTCCACGACGGCGTTTTGCGGCACCTATGCGGTGGACCGGCTGGCAACGTTCTACCGGCTCGCCATCGAATTCGCGGCCTTCGTTTCGGTGATCGTGCTCGATGCGTACTTCCGCGACCATCGGCAGCAGGCGCATGCACCGGTGCTGCTGCTGTTCGCGACGGTCGGCGGCCTGGGGCTGGCCGCCAGTCTCGACCTCGGGTTGATCCTGCTGTTCCTGCAGATCGTCAGCGTCGCCGGCTACCTGCTGGTGATCCTGGTGCGTTCGGACCGAAGCGCGCAGGAAGCGAGCCTGAAGTATTTCATCTATGGCGGTGCCGCCCTTGCCGTCATGGGCTACGGACTGAGCTTGCTGTTCGGGCTCACCGGGCGCCTCGACCTGCCGGGCATCGGTGCCGTATTGGCCGACGCCGATCCGGTCTGGATCGTGGTGGCGTTCGGTTTCGTTTTCCTCGGCTATGCATTCGAGGTCACGCTCGCGCCGTTCCATTTCTGGGCGCCGGACGTCTACCAGGGCGCTTCCGCGCCGGCGGCGGGTTTTATTTCGGTGGTGCCGAAGATTGCCGCATTCGCGGCGCTGTTGCGATTCCTGCTGGAGGGTCTGCCGCACCATGCCGTTGTCTGGTCGCCGGTGATGGCGGCAGTCGCGGTGGTCACCATGACGCTCGGCAATCTCGCGGCACTGCGCCAGCACGACCTGAAACGGCTGCTCGCCTATTCGAGCATTGCGCAGGCGGGCTATGTGCTGATGGGCATCGCCGTCGCCTTGCGTTCAAACGGCGCGGTGGCAGCGGTCAACTTTTACCTGCTCGCCTATCTGCTGATGAACCTCGCGGCATTCCTCGTCGTCGCCGTGCTGGAACGCGCCGGCGGCGCCGATGCGCGACCGGCGCTCAAGGGGCTGGCGCGCCGTTCGCCGGGATGGGCCGCGGTCTTCGCCGTCGCGCTGCTGTCGCTGGCCGGCATACCGCCGTTTGCCGGATTCGCCGGCAAGGTCTTGCTGCTGACGGCGGCGCTCGACGGCCACATGACATGGCTGGCCGTTGCGGCGGCGCTCAACATGGCGGTCGGGCTCTACTACTATGCGGTAGTGATTGCCGAGATGTTCTTCATGCCGTCCGCACACCTGAAGCCGATCGTCGCCGGCATCGGCATGGCAGGCGCCGCTGCCCTCACCACGCTCGGCACCATCGCTCTCGGCGTGATGCCTGGTGCGGCACTGGGGCTGGCAAATACGCCATACTGGACGCCCTAGCAAATTGACGGAGCGGCAGTCATGCGGTTTTTCAGTCTGAAGCAACCCGGCGTGTCGGCCGCCCTGGCGGCGGCGTTGCTGTTCGGCGGCGGCACCCCGTTCGCCAAATGGCTGCTTGCCGATGTCAATCCCTGGCTGCTTGCCGGCCTGCTTTACCTGGGTTCCGGACTGGGCCTGACGGCCTACCGCATCCTCCGGCGCGCGCCCCGCGTCCACCTCCCCGCCGGCGAATGGCCCTGGCTGATCGGCGCCATCGGCGCCGGTGGCGTCGCCGGTCCGGTATTACTGATGTTCGGGCTCACCGGCATGCCCGCCTCGGGCGCTTCGCTGCTGCTCAACGCCGAAGGCGTTTTCACCGCCTTGCTCGCATGGTTCGTCTTCCGTGAGAACTTCGACCGCCGTATCGCGCTCGGCATGGCCGCCATCGTCGCCGGCGCGATCGTGCTGAGCTGGCCGGGCGAGGCGCGCTTCGCGGGTCCCTGGCCCACGCTGGCGGTGCTGGGCGCCTGCCTCGCATGGGGAATCGACAACAACCTGACGCGCAAGGTATCGCTGTCCGACGCGACCTGGATCGCCGCCGTCAAGGGACTGGCGGCCGGCACCGTCAACCTGCTGCTGGCCCTGGCGTCGGGCGCCGGATTGCCGCAACTGCCGAACCTGCTCGGCGCCATGACGGTGGGACTGCTCGCCTATGGCGTCAGCCTGGCGCTGTTCGTGATCGGCCTGCGCCACCTCGGCACGGCCCGGACCGGCGCCTACTTCTCCGTCGCCCCCTTCTTCGGCGCAGTGCTGGCGATTCCGTTGCTCGGCGAAGCGATCGATCTCCGCCTGCTGGCGGCCGGTGCGCTGATGGCGCTGGGCGTCTGGCTGCATCTGACCGAACAGCACGGCCACGAGCATATCCACGAAACGATGGAACACGCGCATGAGCACGAACACGATGCGCACCATCAGCACGAACACGATGCGCCGGTGCCGCCGGGTACAAGGCACACGCATCGTCACCGCCATGCACCGATGACGCATACGCATGCGCATTTTCCGGATGCGCATCACCGGCATACCCATTGAGGTGCGTACCTCGCCTCCCTGACACGCACCATATTTTCACTTCAGACGATGTCGCCTCGATCAGCGCATGGAAAAGCGAGCTGCAACGGGTGCGTGAAGAAGCCGCGTCAACCAGAAAGCAGCTGGAACGGGAGCGGGATAGCGACGCCATTCACACCGTTTGCTATTGATCATATTGCCCATGCGTGCCTCCTGTATCTTGTAAGCAGTATTGCGTCACCGGACAAGAACGCCGATAACCGCCGAGATGAATCTGGACCCTCGATCCCGCCTGATCACGTCATTGATCATGCTGCTCAGCATGCTGATGACGCAGGTTTCCTTTGCGGCATGCAGGCATCTGCATGCCGCAGCCGCGTTCTCACCGACACCAGTGTTCGCATCTGTCGCCAAGCAAGATCCTCATGCGACAGGATGCAAAAATCTCCAGGCGAAAAGCGACTTGTGCGCTACCTATGTGCAGGCAGCCAAAACGACGATCGACACTCCCCAGCTTCCCTTCGCCCCATCCTTTTCCGCAAATGCCTTTGTTCTTGTGCTGCCCCCGCCGTCGGCGCCGATTGCGACTGGTGTTCGCGCCCTGACGCCCGTTCGCGCACCCGATCCACCGGTGTGTATCCGGCATTGTTCCTTCCAGCTTTGACTCAGCGCTTCGCCCGTCCGGCGTCGCCGTGTGGGCGCCGATAACGCCCCCTTCCACCGCCCGAAATCCGCCATCTGGCCTTCTGCAACCACGGTCGCACGTCGTTTTGCGGTAGAGGCTGCCGTTGAAAAACAGGCGGCAGGTATTTTAGCCGGGCGGAGGGCAGGCTGATGAACATGGCACAACGAATATGAAGGAAAGCATCATGAACCGGGACAGGAATGGAGACGATCATGCAGCATGAATATTTACCGATGAACAGCCGAATCGATTGGGTCGACTATGCCAAAGGCATTTGCATCGTTTGGGTCGTGACGCTCTATAGCACCAACTTCGTGCAGACCACGATGCAGGCAACCGGATGGATGCAGTTCGCGGTCGATTTCGCGACGCCGTTCCGGATGCCGGATTTCTTTCTGCTGTCCGGCTTGTTCGTGCCGCGCATCATGAAGCGGCCGCTGCGCACCTACATCGACAGCAAATTTCTCTATTTCGGCTACTTCTATGCGGTATGGGCCACGCTGAAGTTCGTCAACATGGAATGGCATGTACTGCTCAGTCCGCAGTGGCCATCGCTGATCCCGGCCTACCTGCAGATGTACGTGGAGCCGCCGACCGGTCCACTGTGGTTCCTCTACACGCTGGCAGTATTCTTTGTCGCGGTACGGGCAATGCGACGGCTACCGACGCTGCTGGTGCTCGGCGCTGCGATCGCGCTGCAGCTGGCCGTCGCCGACACCGAGTGGAGCTTCAAGGTAGGTGACAAGTTCTCCCGCTACTTCGTGTTCTTCTACTCCGGCTACCTGTTGTCGCCGCATGTGTTCCGCGCCGCACAGTGGATCAGTTCCCGACTGACGTTGTCGCTGGCGTTGTTTGCGGCCTGGTTCGCAGTCGAGCTGACGGCGGTCGCGCTGCGGATTACGCATCTACCCGGCATGCAGCTCGCTCTCGGCTATGCCGGCGCATTCGCGATCGAACTGCTGGCGTCACTGTTGTGCCGGCTGCCATGGATGGGGTGGCTGCGCTATCTCGGCCGCCATTCGCTGATCGTCTACCTCGGCTTCGTCGTGCCGATGGGATTGATGCGGCGCTTCGTCGAGACGCCGCCGATTTCCGACGTCGGCACGCTGTCGCTGGCGGTCACCGTGCTGTCGATCGGTGGCGCACTGCTGCTGTATCACATGGTACGCGCGACGCCGGTGCGTTTTCTGTTCGAGCGGCCGGCATGGGCCTCGCTCGGGAAGCGCACGCTGGTTGCGGCCGAATCGGCGGCGCCAGTGTAGAGGCGATCGCAGCACATTTATCGTACTGCACCCGAATCGCCGCCTATGCCTGCGGACGCCTCGC
>DASVLM010000304.1:0-7569 GCA_036384875.1 Noviherbaspirillum sp. | reverse complement strand
TATTGCTTCAAGAATATAGCATGACGTATTTCCCGGAAAGAACAGTCTGGCGCGGCGTTCAGGATTGGCGCAGGGTGCGGATCGCAGCGAACAGCGGTTCAGCGGCATCCGCGATGCGATCAATGCTGGCTTCTCGTAATTGGGCAATGTCGATCTGTACCGGATCACCCAGGCCGGCCCAGCGAAGCAGCGCGGCCAGCGCATCCGGCCGGTCGAACACGCCGTGCAGGTAGGTACCGAGGATCTGCCCGTCTTCGGAAATCGCCCCTTCCGCGCGTCCGCCGACCTCGAAGGCCGGCCGTTCCAGCGCCTTGCCGTTGGAGACGCCCATATGGATTTCGTAACCGCCGACCGATGCATCGGCGAACAGGCAACGGCCCTCGACTTGCGCCAGGCGCTTTTCCGGTTCCATCAAGGTATGCATGTCAAGCAAACCCAGGCCTTCGCTGGTGCCCGGCGCATCTTCCAGGCCGTGCGTGTCCACAACCGAGCGGCCGAGCATCTGGAAGCCGCCGCAGATGCCGATCAGCTTGCCGCCGTAGCGCAGGTGGCGGTGCAAGGCGGCTTCCCAGCCGTTGTCTCGCAGCCAAGCGAGGTCGGCCCGGGTGTTCTTGCTGCCGGGGAGAACGATGAGGTCTGCCGGCGGCAATGCCTGTCCCGGCCCGGCGAAGAACAGGTCGACTTGCGGATGGGCCCGCAGCGCGTCGAAATCGGTATGGTTGCTGATGCGCGGCAGCACCGGCACGACGACACGGAAATGCCCCCGCCGCTGCTGCGCTGCCTGCACCGCGTCTTCCGCATCGAGCTGCAGGCCGTGCAGGTAAGGCAGCACCGCCAGCACCGGCTTGCCGGTCTGCTTCTCCAGCCAGTCCAGTCCGGGCTGCAGCAGGCTGATGTCACCACGGAAGCGGTTGATCACGAAGCCGACGATACGCTGCTGCTCGCTCTCCGACAGGCAGGACAAGGTGCCGACGATATGCGCGAACACGCCGCCGCGATCGATATCGGCGACGAGAATCACCGGGCAGTCCACTGCCTCGGCAAAGCCCATGTTGGCAATGTCGCGTTCACGCAGGTTGATCTCGGCCGGGCTGCCGGCGCCTTCGACAACCACGCATTCGTACGCAGACCGCAACCGGCCGTATGACTCCAGCACCGCCTGCATCGCGGTCGTCTTGTAGAGATCGTAGTCGCGCGCGTTCATGTCGGCGCGTGCCTTGCCGTGGATGATGATTTGCGCGCCGGTATCGCTCGACGGCTTCAGCAGCACCGGATTCATGTCGGTGTGCGGCGCAACGCGCGCGGCCTGCGCCTGTAATGCCTGGGCGCGGCCGATCTCGCCTCCATCGACAGTCACGGCGCTGTTCAACGCCATGTTCTGCGGCTTGAAGGGCGCCACCGTCACACCTCGACGCGCGAGCAGGCGGCACAGCGCCGCAACCAAGGTGCTCTTGCCGGCATCCGACGTCGTGCCCTGCACCATCAATGTATGAAAGGGGAAGTTCATGGCTTTTCTCCTCGACGGGCGCGCACCTGCTCCAGCCTTTCGCACAGCACGGCCGCACCGTTCACGATGCGCGGCCCCGGACGGTTCAGCAAGTCGCCGTCGATGCTGATCAGATTGTTTCGCCGTACCGCCGTCATGCGCGCATATTTTTTCCAGTGCTCCAGGCCGCTCGGACCGTCCTTGCGGTCGCCGCTGACGATGGCTTCCGGGTCTTCCTGCAACACCGACTCGATCGTTACTGTGGGCGCGGGAACCGGCAGTTTCGCGTAGATGTTTTCACCGCCGCACAGGCGGATTGCAGCGTTGACGATGTGGCTCTCGTTGAGTGTGTAGAGCGGCTTGTCCCATACCTGGTAGAACACGCGCACCGCCGGCCGGCGGGCGAACCGGGCGCGGAGGTCGAACAGCGTGCGGCGCAGTTCGTCCACGCTGCGCTGGGCGCGTTCTTCGGTGCCTGCCAGGCGGCCAAGCTTCTGCAGGGTTTCGGGAATGTCGTCGAGCTTGTGCGGTTCGCTGTAGAACATGGGAATGCCAAGCGCGCGCAACTGCTCCGTCTGGCGCAACGAAGCATTGTGTCGCCACACGACGAGCAGATCCGGCTTGGTGGCAATGAGGCGCTCGATATCGACCTGGCGGTTGTCGCCGACGCGTGGGATGGACTTCGCGGCTGCCGGGTAATCGCTGCAGCTGACCGTGCCGACAATGGAATCCCCTGCGCCTGCGGCAAACAGCAATTCCGTCGCATGCGGCGCGAGCGATACGATGCGGCGTGCCGGCTGCGTCAACGTTACCGTCGTGCCGGTATCGTCCTGCACGCTGATGGCAGCGTCGGCGCAACAGGCAGCGAAAAGTGCAAACAACAATATCAATCGCTTCACTGCTGCTCCTTCGCATGCCACTCTTCCAGTGCATCAGCAAGGCGCTGCCATCCGGTTTCGTCCGGCGGCAGGCCGATGCGTATGCCGCCCGCACCGTGCGTGAAGAGCCGCACCCATATGCCGTGGACGGCCATGTGTCGCCGGAACGATTCTGCCTTCACCTCCGGCCACCAGCGGTAGAGCGCGCTTCCGCTGCTCTCGAAGCCGTTCGCAGCCAGCAGGCAGCACAAACGTTCGCCCGCTTTCAGCAAGTGCTCGCGCATCGTTGCCTGCCAATGCGTGTCGGCAAGCGCTGTACGGCCGATGTATTGCGCCGGCCCACTGACGGACCATGGGCCGAGATGGTCCGCAAGCCGCGTCAGCAATTCCTGCTCCGTCGCGACGAAACCCAGGCGCGCGCCGGCGAGGCCGAAGAACTTGCCGACGGAACGCAGCACGATCAAGCCGGGGCGATTACTCGCAAATGCAATGCTCGACCGTGGCGCGGTGTCGCAGAACGCCTCGTCCACCACCAGCCATCCTCCTCGCGCCGCCAGTGCATCGGCCCAGCGCAGGAGGGTGTCGGAGTCGACGGCAGCGCCGGTCGGATTGTTCGGATTGCACACCACCATGACGTCGCAACTGTCCACTGCGGCATCGAGCTCTTCGTAGGCGACCTCACGCATGGCATGCCCTGCGCGCTGCCAGCAATGCGCATGCTCCGCATAGGCCGGTGCTGCGACGACGACGCGTGAGGTTCCGCGCAATTGGGGCAGGGCCTGGATCGCGGCTTGTGTACCTGCCACGGGAAGAATGGCCGGAGCGCGGTAATAGGCCATCGCTGCCTCGACAAGCCGCGTGTCGGGTTCAGGCAACCTGTGCCATGCATCGACCGGCAGCGACGGCACAGGGTAGGCGTGCGGGTTGATCCCGGTCGACAAGTCCAGCCATTCTTCCCGCGGCCGTCCGTACACGCGCACGGCATCGTTCAGGTTGCCTCCGTGTTCCAGCATTCAGATTCCCTTCAGGATTGCAAATGCACCTGCGATAGTAGCGAGTGCGAGCCACAGCATGGCCGTGCGTGCGACGAGCCGCCATGCGCGTGCGATGTCCGCCGCTTTGGCCGCACGGCCATGGCCCAGCGTGGGACGATATTCAATGGCGCCATGGTAGGAAGCCTCGCCGCCAAGCGCGAGGCAGAGCGCGCCCGCGCCGGACGCCATCACCGGACCGGCATTCGGGCTCGACCAGTGCGGCGCCTGCGTGCGCCAGCAGAACCAAGCGAGCCGCGCGTTGCCGAGTGCAGCGTAGGACAACGCGGTAAGTCGGGCGGGAATCCAGTTCAGCGCATCGTCGATGCGCGCCGCCGCGCAGCCAAAGGAAGCGAAACGCGGCGTGCGATAACCCCACATGGCATCAAGCGTATTGGCAAGACGGAACAGCAAGGCGCCGGGGCCGCCTGCGACGAGGAACCAGAACAGCGTGCCGAATACGGCGTCGTTGCCGTTTTCCAGCATCGATTCGACAGCAGCCTTGACCAGATCGGATGAACTCGCCTGTGCGGTGTCGCGGCTGACGATGCGCGACGTCAGGTGACGTGCACCGTCGAGATCGCCTTGCAGCAGCGCTTCCGCGATGGGCAGCATGTGGTCGCGCAGGCTGCGCAGGCCGATGCAGAAATACAGCAGGAGCGCGTGCCATACGGCCGCTATCCATGGGCTGGTGAAGGCGCAGGCAAGTGCCGCCAGCAGTACCGACGGCAATACCGCAATCGACCACGCCGCCACACCGCGGCCGAATCGATGCAAACCGACGTTCAACCTGCGCTCCACCGTCGAGGCGAGGATGCCGAAACCGACCAGCGGATGCCAGCGACGCACCTCGCCGAACAGGCAATCGAGCAGCAAACCAGCCGCCATCAGCAGTGCGAGCAGCGGCAACGGCAGGCCGAACAGCATCACGCGTCCTTCAGCATTAGCGGCAGGCCCGCCGCAACAAACACGACGCGCTCGCAGCGCGCCGCCACTTCCTGGTTCAGCCGCCCAGCCTCATCGACGAACCAGCGCGACACCGCGCCCTGCGGCACGATCCCCATGCCGACTTCATTCGATACCAGCACCACGTCGCCCTTCGCCTGTTCGAGCGCACCGAGCAAGGCCGCCCTTTCACGATGAAATACCTCCGGCGGCGTCACCGCGCCCACCTCGGGAAACTCTCGCGCTTCCGCGAACAGCAGGTTGGAGAGCCAGATCGTGAGGCAATCGACCAGCACCAGCCTGCCGGGCGCACTCCACCTATCGATCGCCGCGCCGAGCTGCAAGCCCTCTTCGACAGTGCGCCATGCGGTGTCGCGCCGGTCTCGATGGTGTGCGATCCGCGCCTGCATTTCCGCATCGCCCGCATGAGCGGTGGCGATATAGACGACTTCTTTGCCCGACTCCTGTGCAAGCCGTTCTGCCCAGGCGCTCTTGCCCGAGCGCGCGCCGCCGAAGACGAGGCTGCGAGGCATGCCGCTACCATTCCACACCGCGTTGCGCGGCAATGCCTGCAGCGAAGGCATGCTTGACAGGCTGCATCTCGGTTACCGTGTCCGCGACGGCGATCAGTTCCGGCAATGCGCCTCGGCCTGTCACGACCACATGCTGCATGGCAGGACGCGTCTGGAGATCGGCGATGACCTGGTTCACGTCGAGGTAGTGGTACTTCAATGCGATATTGAGTTCGTCGAGCACGACCATGCCGATCGCCGGGTCGGAGAGAAAGCCCTTGGCACGCTCCCACGCGCGTTGCGCGCAGGCGACGTCGCGTTCCCGGTCCTGGGTTTCCCAGGTGTAGCCCTCGCCCATCGCATGAAAACTCACTTCATCGGGAAAGCGCTGCAGGAACAATTCCTCGCCGGTCGACTTGGCCCCTTTGATGAACTGCACCACGCCGACTTTCATCCCGTGTCCGAGTGCGCGGATCGCCATGCCGAAGGCGCTGGAACTCTTGCCCTTGCCGTTGCCGGTATTGACCACCAGCACGCCCGCATCGCGATTGGCGGTGGCAATTTTCTGGTCGACGATTTCCTTCTTCCGCTGCATGCGCGACTTGTGGCGCTCGTTGAGACCGTCTTCACTCATTTGTTTTCTCCGCGGGAATGAACAGGGTGCGATGTCCATGCTGCACCGTGTCGATGGGATAGCCGAGGCACTCACTCAGCAGCTTTGGATTCATGATGTCGCCCGCTGGGCCGGCGTGCCATCTGCCGTCTCCCATCAGCAAGAGGGCGTGGGTAGCAGCGCCATGCGAGAGGTTGAGGTCATGGCTCACCATGACTACGGATTTTTGGTCGCGACGACAGAGACCTGCGACGAGTTCCATCACGCCGACCTGGTGCGCGAGGTCGAGTGCACCGGCCGGTTCGTCAAGCAGCATCAAGGGCGTATCCTGCGCGAGCACGGCGGCAATCGCGACGCGCTGGCGTTCACCGCCGGAGAGCGTGCGTACATCGCGCTCGGCAAGGTCGGCGACGTCGAGCGCCCGCAATGCGTCTTGCGCAATCCGTACGTCCTCGCCATCATCCCAGTAGCGCGCCTCCTGGTAGGGATGGCGGGCCGCCAGCACGGTGTCGATTGCGCGATAGCCGAAGGCGTCGTTGCGGCCTTGCGGCAGCCAGGCACGTTCACGCGCAAGTTCGAGCAGGTTCCAGTGACGCACGTCCTTTCCGGCAAGCGTCACGTTGCCGCCGTCCGGTTCGCGCAATCCGGCCAGCGTGCGCAGCAAGGTGCTCTTGCCCGCGCCGTTGCGGCCGATGACGCACCAGCATTCGCCCGGCGCGACAGACCACTCGAGGCCGGTCACCAACGACCGGCTGCCTGCCCGCAGGACCAAGGCGTTCGTCTTCATGTCATTTCCGATGCAGGTGATGCAATTGCAGCAGGAACACCGGCACACCGATCAAAGCGGTGATGACTCCGACGGGCAACTGCTGCGGGGCCAGGACGCTGCGCGCCAGCGTGTCGGCCAGCACGAGGAAGGCTCCGCCTGCGAGGCTCGCTGCCGGCAGCAGCAGGCGATGGTCCGGCCCGAGCGCGAAGCGGCAGGCATGCGGCACGATCAGGCCAACGAAGCCGATGCTGCCGGCACTACTGACCGCGCTCGCGGTGAGCAAGGCGGAGCACAGGAACAAGCCCTGCCGCAAGCGGCCGACCTGGACACCGAGCGTTGCCGCCGCGGCAGCATGCAAGGCAAGCAGGTTGACCTGGCGCGCCACGCGCACCGCGTACACGAACCCCGCGATCCATACCAGCCAAGGCAGCAGGCGATTCTGCGTCGCCGACAAATCGCCGATCAACCAGAACACCATGCCGCGCAGCCGGTTGTCCGGCGCAATCGACAGCATCAACGTGACGAGTGCGCCGCAACCGGCGGAGACGATCACGCCGGTCAGCAGCAGCATGGGCGCATTGCCTTCGGCAGGAAGACCGCCGCGCAGGTCGCGGTAGGCGAGCGCCAGCAGCAGCACGGCGACGGCGATCGCGCCGCCGAACGCCGCCATGTCGACCATCCATGCGCTGCCGAATAACAGGATGGCCGCCAGTGCCCCGACCGATGCGCCGCCCGACACGCCAAGCACATACGGATCGGCCAGCGGATTGCGCAGCAGCGCCTGCATCATGACGCCCGCCAGCGCCAGCGCGGCGCCGGTAACGAATGCCGCCAGCGCGCGCCCGAGCCGCAATTCCAGCAGCGTGGCGGCAAGCGTCGACGGCTCGCCGCGCACGATATCCGCCAGCGCCGACAACAGCTCATGCAGTGACACCGATACCGAACCCACCGCGCAGGCGAGCAGCACGCTGGCAAGCGATGCGCAGCCGAGCACGATCAGCACCGCCGGCGCCTTGCCGCGCGGGCCGCGTGATGCCTTCAGTCGTGTGCCTTGCGCGGCAGGTTCCATGGTGTGCATGAGTTCGGTCAACGCATGCCGTAGCGTACGCCAACAAACAGGCTCGAGCCCGGCGTGTTGTAGTTGCGCGCCAGTTCGTAATTCTTGTCGAGCAAGTTGTCCCAGCGACCAAACACCGTCCAGTTGGGCGCGACGGCGTAGCTGGCGTAGAGATTGATGATGCCGTAGCCGCCAAGCGTATTGCGGTTGGCAAGGTCGTCGTAGCGCTTGTCGGAGAACACGATTTCGGCGCCTGCCACATACGGGCCGGCTGCGTA
>DASVLM010000303.1:0-1543 GCA_036384875.1 Noviherbaspirillum sp. | reverse complement strand
CAACGGCGACGTCATCAACTTCACCCGCTCTTATCCCGCGCCTCTCATCAATCTTTCCGACCGCGACTATTTCGAATACCACCGCGTGCATGCGGACAAGCGTGTGTTCCTCAGCAAGCCGGTGCGCAACAAGGGCACCGGCAAATGGACGTTTTACATCAGCAGGCGCATCGACGACGCGCAAGGCGAATTTGCCGGCGCCGTGCTGGTCGGCATCTCCTGCGACTTCCTGACCGACTTCTTCAAGGCAGTGGACCTTGGCGACGGCGTCGCCATCACGCTCTATCGCGACGACTACACGACGCTCGCCCGCTGGCCGGTGGTCGAACGCATGATCGGCGAACGCAACATCGACAGTTCCACCTACAAGGTGATGGAGCAGGGCAAGGACCATGACGTGATCCTCAACGACGGGCCGCGCGGCATGGAAGATTTCAAGCACGTCTTTCGCATGAGTGCGCCGCGTCGCGTGCGCAGCTATCCGCTGATCGTCAACGTATCGATTACCGACGACCTGTTCCTCGGCAGCTGGCGCCAGGCCGCGCGCTGGATCGGCGGCATCACCCTCGGCAGCATCGCCGCGCTGCTGGTAGCGCTCGTACTGCTGTCGCGCATGCTGAAGCGGCACGAAGAAGATGCGCGCCAGGCGAGGCTGCTCAAGGCGCAGGCCGAAGCGGCCAGCGAAGCGAAGTCGCGCTTCCTCGCGATGATGAGCCACGAAATCCGTACGCCGATGAACGGCATCCTCGGCATGACGGAACTGATACTCGACACGCCGCTCGACAAGTCGCAGAAGGCCTATGCCGGCAATGTCCTCGGCAGCGCGCGCGGGCTGATGCGGATCATCAATGACATCCTCGATTTCTCCAAGGTCGAGGCGGGCCGGCTCGATATCGAATCGATGCCTTTCGATCCGGTGCGCCTCGTGCAGGATACGGTCGACCTGCACCGTGTCATCGCAACGCGCAAGGGCCTGCATATCGACGTGCATATCGAGCATCCGCAGGCATGCTGGGTCAACGGCGATCCGATACGCATCGCGCAGGTGCTGGGCAACCTGGTCCACAACGCCATCAAGTTCACGCCGGCAGGCAAGGTGGACGTTTCCCTGGCGTCGTATCCGGTGCCGGGAGAATCGGCAGCCGTTACGCTGCAATTCGCCGTGGCCGACAGCGGCATCGGCATCAGCGAAGAAGTGCAGCAGCGCCTGTTCGAACCCTTCACCCAGGCCGACAGTTCGATCGGACGCGAGCATGGCGGCACCGGCCTCGGTCTAGCCATCTGCAAGCGGCTGGTGGAATTGATGGGCGGCCACATCGTGTGCGCCAGCCGGCTGGGGGCGGGCGCCGCCTTCCGTTTCGAACTGGTCTGCGGCATCGCGGAGCCGGCCGGCGCTGCGCTGCGCGCGGAGACGCGCGGGAATGCGGATGTGGCTGCGGTGCCGTCCGTTGCAGACGCCCGACCGGCGCAAGGCAGCCGCGTGCTGGTCGCGGAAGACACCGAGATCAACCGTCAACTGGCGCGCGTCCTCTTGAAGCGCATG
>DASVLM010000302.1:0-2851 GCA_036384875.1 Noviherbaspirillum sp. | reverse complement strand
ATGAGTTCCACATCGGTCGGATTGCGCTTGGCCTGTGTGAAGGCATTCAACAGGTAATCGATTTCATCGTCGGACAATGCCAGGCCGAGCTCGGTGTTCGCCGAAACCAGCGCATCGCGGCCGCCCTTGAGTACATCGATGAATTCCAGCGGCTTCGCTTCCAGCGCACGGAACAGACCGGCCGCATCGTTGGCATTGCGCAGCACGGTTTCGATCATGCGATCGTGCAGCAACGCCGCAACCTGTGCCGCCGATTCTTCCGACAGTTTTTTCGTGCCGCCAAGCAGTCCGGATTTCATCTGCACCCGATAGGAGACGCCGCGCTCGACGCGATGGATATGCGTCATGCCGCAGTTATGCACAATGTCGGTTGCCTTGCTTGCCCAGGGGGAGATCGTGCCGAAGCGCGGAATCACGACGAATTCGTCGCCTTCGGCAGAACCGGTGAACGGCTCGCCGTACGTCAGCAAGGCGTTGAGGCGACCAACCTCGTCTTCGGTCGGTGCGTTTGCCGCGTCGACGAAATGCAGGTAACGGCCCGTGATGCCGACGATGTTCGGCTCGACGGCTTGCAGGTTTGACAAGAGGCGCTGGGTACGGAAGGCAGACAGGGCGTTGGAGCCCGGCAGGATCAACATGGCGAGGACTTGATAGTAAGGCGCTGCCGAAGCGGGTGGCGACGGCTTGACCTAGGTTAAATCGGAAACCGGGATTATAACCCGCCGCCGTTATTGGCAGAGCGGCAATCCGGCTGCCTAGTTGCTGAAAACGGTCGAGTCGCCGATGCGTTTTTCATCCTTGAACTTCGTGCCGTAGGCCTGTCGAAACTCCGCCAATTGACGCTGGAGTACGACAATGGCCACCGGCTTCTGCAACATTTCTCGGGAAAAGCGTTCTGGCGAAATGATGATGTCGTTTACGCGCAGCCGATTTCCCCAGAACAGGTCGTTACTGCGTGCGTCGACGATAGGGACCGGATGCTTGAGATAGAACGGCAGCGAGGACTGCTCCTCGAAATTCCGGTACAGATACACGCTGCGCCCGGCAAGATTCTGCTGCAGGTACTGTGCGAGTTGCCGGGTTGATATGGCTGGTTCCATTGCATGCAACGCCATCACCAGCGCGACGCCCGTCCACACAGGCAGCGGCAGATACGCAAGCAGTCCGATTCGCGCAAACCGCCAGGCGCCAAGCGATCCCAGCAAGGCCAGCGCCAGCGTGACGGCGAGCATGACGCAGACGAACTGCTGTTGCGGCAAGCCCATCACGACCAATTGCCTCTCGCCGCCGATGCCGCGCACGACAATCACCGCGAGCAGAATGCTTGCAAGTATGGCAATGAGCAGGCCCGGCAAGGCCCGCGATGCCGGCCGCAGCCACCCGCGCTCCTCGATCGCCAGGGCAAGATGAAATGCGGCAAACGGCATGACCGCTACGAGGTAGTAATTTGCCTTTGCACTGGACACCGAGAAGAACGCGAGCGGGAGCAACCACGCGAGAAACAGGAAGCGCTTCAGGCTCCCCTCTTCCCTGATCTGCATGGCGCGTCGGAAAACGACGGGGATCACGAGAAAGGACCATGGGAACAGGTAGATCGCCATGCGCGGCAGGTAATACCACCATGCGCCCGAATAGTAGTCATGCGGCTCGCGCTTGCCGAGAAAACGCAGCACGTGTTCGTTGACGAAGTAGAACCAGGCGAAGATAGGCTCCGTCAGGCTGGCAGCCACGTGCCATGGTGCGGCAATGATGATGAACACCAGCAGTGCGCGCCACTCGAACCACGCAGCGCAATCACGCAGGAAGCTGCCGATGCCTTGCCGGTGCGACGCCGTGAATGCGAACGCAACGAGGCCGAACAACACGAGCGCCACGAAGCCCTTGGTCAGAACGGCGGCGGCAAGGAATGCATAAGACCCTCGGAGCAATGCGGGACGGCGTTCTGCGACGGAGCGCCAGGCAAGCATCAGCGCAGCCGTCAGCAACGCGGTAAGCAGCATGTCGAACATCAGCACATGCGACATCGCCATGACGCCGAGCCCGCTGACGAACATCAACGCCGCGAGCCTGCCCGCGAGCCGGTGTCCCGCGGCACGTCCGAACCACAGCAGCATCCAGACGCAGGACAACGAAGACAGTGCCGGGACCAGTCGCGCGGACCATTCCGACTCGCCGAAAAGCGCGAATGACATCGCGGTCAGCCAGTACAGGAGCGGCGGTTTTTCCATGTACGGCAAGCCGTTCAGGTGTGGAATGACCCACATGTGCCAGTCGCCCGACGCGAGCATTTCGCGCGGAATCTCGGCATAGAGGCCCTCGTTGTTGTCGAGGATGCCGAAACTGCCGATGCCCCCCAATACCAGACCGAGTGCCACGCACCATACGAGCCACGCCGGAATCACCGGGGCATTCATGTATTGCCGGGCTTGCGCAATGCCTTCGCCTTCGCGATGCTTCATCCAACTTCCTTCATTGTGTTATTGTTTTCGCCTGAACTCGTTGCCGATTTTCGCATGAACCCCCTCACTTCCAAATCGATTCCTTCGCTGGATCGCTACTCGCGCCGCGCCCTCGTCGAAGTCAGCATCGAAGAGTCGCAGAAATATCCCTCCGTTTTCACCAGGCTCTATCCCGAGGCTGCATGTGCCGCCGCTGAGCATGCCGATGCCATGCGCTCCGCCGGCGTGCAGATCTCGCCGCTGGCAGGACTGCCCGTGTCGATCAAGGATCTGGTCGACGTCGCCGGCGAAACCACGCTTGCGGGTTCCACCGTGCTCGAGGGACGTCCGCCTGCATCCTCGGATGCGCCGGTCGTCAAGCGCTTGCGCATTGCAGGTGCGGCGATTGTCGG
>DASVLM010000301.1:0-2253 GCA_036384875.1 Noviherbaspirillum sp. | reverse complement strand
ACGGCATTCAGGCTGTTGAAGAGGAAATGCGGGCGAATGCGCGCTTGCAGCGCCTGCAGCCGCGCTTCCACTATTGCAGGTGAATAGGCGCGCATGCGAAGTTCGAAATAATGCTGGAATGCGAGGCCGAGCGCTGCTGCTGCGAACGCCGCCTTGACCGTGGTGAGATGACCGAAACTGCCGGAAAACCAAGTCAGGGAGATGAAGAGATGCGAAACGATTCCCGTCACCAGCCCGGGAATAATGACACACAGCAGGCGTTGTGCCGCCAGCGGAAATTTGTGCATATTCCCGTTCCCCAGCAGTGCCTTGCGAATGACGCAGAGCAGGAACAGCGACCACAGGCATGACAATTCGACCACAATCGAGCCTTCGGCGAAGGCAAAGAGCCCGTTCCGCAGATTCGGAGACTGCAACAGGGTTCCGGATAGGATCACTGCATTGACGGCGAGCAGTGTACGGAATACCACACCGATATTGCAGCAATCCGGAATGACTGCCTGGTTGGGCGCTACAGCGGGCAGACTTGGAGACGGCATGGGGCGGGTGCTTGATATAATCGCATATTCACCGGGAACAAGATTATGACAGCACAACTCTCCAAAAAAAGCGAGGCCTGGTCGGCCCGTTTTTCCGAACCCGTCTCCGATCTGGTCAAGCGCTACACCGCTTCCGTCTTCTTCGACAAGCGCCTTGCCGACGCCGACATCCAGGGATCGCTGGCGCATGCGGAAATGCTCGCCCACCAAGGCATCATCAGTGCGCAGGATCACGACGACATCCAGCGCGGCATGGCGCAGATCCGCTCCGAAATCGCCGACGGCAAGTTCGAGTGGCTGCTCGACCTGGAAGATGTGCACCTGAATATCGAAAAGCGCCTGACCGAGCTGGTCGGCGATGCCGGCAAGCGATTGCATACCGGACGTTCGCGCAATGACCAGGTTGCGACCGACATTCGCCTCTACATGCGTTCCGCGATCGACGATGTGATCGGCCTGCTGCGCGACCTGCGCCTGGCCCTGCTCGATCTCGCCGAACAACACGCCGACACCATCCTGCCCGGCTTCACCCACATGCAGGTTGCGCAACCGATTACCTTCGGCCACCACATGCTGGCCTATGTCGAGATGTTCGGCCGCGATGCCGAGCGCATGGCCGACTGCCGCAAGCGCGTCAACCGCCTGCCCTTGGGCGCCGCAGCCCTGGCCGGCACAACCTTCCCGATCGATCGCGAACGCGTGGCCAAGACGCTGGGCTTCGAGGACGTCTGCCGCAATTCGCTCGACGCTGTTTCCGATCGCGATTTCGCCATTGAATTCTGTGCCGCCGCTGCGCTGGTGATGACGCACGTATCGCGCATGTCGGAAGAGCTGATCATCTGGATGAGTCCGCGTGTAGGATTCATCGATATCGCGGACCGGTTCTGCACCGGATCCTCCATCATGCCGCAGAAGAAGAACCCGGACGTGCCGGAACTCGCGCGCGGCAAGACCGGCCGCGTCAACGGCCACCTGATCGGCCTGCTGACCTTGATGAAGGGACAGCCACTGGCCTACAACAAGGACAACCAGGAAGACAAGGAACCGCTGTTCGACACGGTCGATACTGTCACCGACACCTTGCGCATCTTCGCCGACATGGCGCGTGGCATCACCGTGAAACCCGAAGCGATGCGCGCTGCGGCCTTGCAGGGCTTCGCCACCGCTACCGACCTGGCCGACTATCTCGTGAAGAAGGGATTGCCCTTCCGCGACGCGCATGAAGCCGTGGCCCGCGCGGTGCGTACCTGCGTCGACCGCAACTGCGACCTGACCGACCTGACGCTGGACGAGATGCGTCAGTTCTCCGCGCTGATCGAAACCGATGTTTTCGACGTGCTCACGCTCGAAGGCTCGGTCGCGGCACGTGATCATGTGGGTGGCACTGCTCCCGCCCAGGTGCGCTCGGCAATTGCACGCCTGCGCTCGCTGCTCACGTAATCAATCTTCCATCCCCGCCATGGCCGCCCCAGCCGGCCGCCATGGCGGCGTCATCGACCTGCACTCAGTCGGGAAGTGCCGTATGCTTCCAACACCGTCACATCGACGCGCACCCCTCTCCTCCTGCGTAATACTACGTAAGAACAATTACCACCTGCGCCGCAACGCACGGAAAACGTCGTAGCATCTCGCGACGCAGCATCAAAAATGCAATGCGCAACAGGCAAACTGTTCGCTTGCCGATACAAATATCATATACTGCCCCGAACCCGTT
>DASVLM010000300.1:0-2085 GCA_036384875.1 Noviherbaspirillum sp. | reverse complement strand
AATTCCTGCCTTGCGGTATATCTCCTCTTCGAAAGGAAACACCACAAGCATGTGCGAAACTGCCTTCGCGATTTTCTTGATACGTCCACCACGCCAGGCCCATATCGAAGGACTGATGAAGTGCATGGTCGGGATCCCGGCCTGCTTCAATGGCGCTTCAAGCCCGAAGTTGAAATCCGGTGCATCAACGCCGATGAACACTGCCGGACGGTCTTGCAGCAACTTGTCGCGCAGCGTGGTCTGTATCCCCTTGATTTCACGATAATGGGCGAGCACTTCGAACAAGCCGCGCACCGACAGTTTTTCCATCGGCCAATGGCTCTCGAAGCCATACTCGGCCATGCGCGCTCCGCCTATGCCATGAATGCGCGCCTCCGGCAGCGCCGGGCGCAGCCCGGACAAAAGTCGACTCGCCAGCAAATCGCCGGAGCTCTCCCCGGCGACCATTGCAATCGAAAGCTTATCGGACGATGCCACGAGCGGATTGATCCAGGAATTCACGCATGTTTTGCAGATGCTCGGCGGAACCGGGCGAGTCGGAGATGGCGCTGCCAATCGCGGCTTTTGCCTCATCCAGCGTGAGGCCGGATTTGTAGATCAGCTTGTAGGCGTTGCGCAAATCACCAATCTGCTCGCGCGTAAAGCCGCGACGCTTGAGACCCTCGATATTGATTCCGTGGGCTTCAGCCGGGTTGCCGGAAACCAGAACAAAAGGCGGCACGTCCTGCGTCAGACTGGTGTTCATGCCGACAAAAGCATGTGCCCCAATCTTGCAGAACTGGTGCACGGCGGAAAATCCGCTCATGATCACCCAGTCGCCGACATGCACATGTCCGGCCAGAGCCGCGTTGTTGGAAAAAATGGTGTTGTTGCCGACGACACAATCGTGTGCGATGTGGACATAAGCAAGCAGCCAGTTGTCGCTACCGATGCGCGTTACGCCAGCGTCCTGCACCGTTCCTAGATTGAAAGTGCAGAACTCACGTATCAGGTTGCGATCGCCGATCTCCAGACGAGTATCTTCCCCCTGGTATTTCTTGTCCTGCGGCGCACCACCAATGGATGAAAACTGGAAGAAGACATTGTCGGAGCCGATCGTCGTATTGCCGCCGATGACGACATGCGGACCGACCTTGGTCCGCGCACCGATTTTCACCTGCGGACCAATGATGGAATATGCGCCAACCTCGACAGAGTCATCGAGTTCGGCCTTGGGATCCACTATTGCAGTGGGGTGGATAATCGCCATTACTGTCCTGCCGGTTGGCTCGCATCAGAAGCGCTGCGCATGGTGCACATGAGTTCAGCCTCTACAGCCACGTTGCCGTCCACACTTCCCTGGGCTTTGTACTTCCAGATCCCGCGCGACTGACGCAGAATTTCAACTTGCATCTTCAACTGGTCACCAGGCTCTACCGGCCGCTTGAAACGCGCACCATCGATGCCAACGAAATAGACGACGCTGTTTTCATCAGGTTTCTGCCCCATCGTCAGGAAGGACAGCAAGGCTGCGGTTTGCGCCAGTGCCTCGATCATCAGCACTCCCGGCATTACCGGCTTGTGAGGAAAATGTCCGTTGAAGAATTCTTCGTTCACCGTAACGTTTTTGATGGCGGTAATTGACTTGCCGGATTCCCAGTCCAGCACGCGGTCGACCAGCAGCAGCGGGTACCGGTGCGGCAGGTATTGTTTGATTTGATTGATGTCGAGACTTTTCATTACTCTTTTCCGGTAAGCGATTTGATTGTTTTTTCCAACTCGCGAATTTTTTCGCGCATCCCCCCAAGGTTGCGCACAATCGCGGCTGTCTTTTCCCAATCCGCATTCTTTGCTAGCGGATAGAAACCTGTGTATTGGCCGGGCTCGAGAATCGAACGAGACACCATGCTGCCGGAGGAAATATGCACGTTGTCGACAATGGTCAGATGACCAAGTACCATCGCGGCGCCCCCGAAGGTGCAATTCCTGCCTATCTTGGCGCTGCCGGCCACGCCGACGCACCCCGCCATAGCAGTATTGGCACCGATATGGCAGTTGTGGCCGATCTGTATCTGGTTGTCGAGTTTCACGCCGTCTTCGATCACG
>DASVLM010000299.1:0-3472 GCA_036384875.1 Noviherbaspirillum sp. | reverse complement strand
TCCCGGAACGACAAGACCGCCAGCGGATCGCCCAGCGCATCCAGCAGATTGTCGAAGTCCCATAGTTCAATCGGCGAAACCACCATATCGGCCGTATCCTCGTCGTACCACGCCAAAAACAGTCTGTCACCCGCTTCCAGGACATACCGCACGGTCCCCGCGCCGCGCTCCGACAGCGAGTCATCGAATACGTGGTGGACTGACGTGGCTTCCGTCATGGCCGCCAGCGCCAGGGTAAGCTCGTTGCTTCGATCATTCATATCCCGTTCTCCATTGCTGTTGAAATGTGTAGTCGGCAGCTTCATGCGTCAGTCCCTTCCTCGCTCGGCATGAGCGGACGGCCACCGTCGTCCTTGAACTTCGCTTCACACTTTGGCGTCGCATTCCAGTTGGTGCAGTACCAGAACGTGCCTTTTCGCCCTTCCTTGCGCCTGAGCGTCCCTGTGCCGCATTGCGGGCACGGTTCCGCCATCTGTTCGCTGGCTTCCAGATAAGCCGTGACCTTGGCCTTGGTGGAGGTCGTGAACATCGTCGGCAAGCGTGCCAGGAACACCGCACTGCGTTCCTTCAACAGCTCGTTCGCCTTTTCCTCGTCCTCCGGTGTCGGAAGTGCGAAGGCCAGCCATTCGCGCAACCCGTCCAGCATGGCAACGACAATCTGCTGCTCGGCGCGGTCCTTCTCAACCTGGCGCGCAAGCCGATTGATCGTCGCCGCTATTCGCGCCTCCACGTCTGCCAGGTAGTCCCGTTCTTCTTCCTGCCGCAGATAGGCGTCGATTGCACAGCGAATGAGATTCCCGACCGCGAGCTTTCCACCGGCCCTTGCTTCGAGCTGCTGACGCTGCTCATCGTCCAGGCGCACGGAATAGGTCCGTTTTGCTGCCATAAGTCCCTCCGAAACTCGTATTGCAAATGCGCCATGCAATCGCAATACATTTTTGATTAACGCAGTACGCGGCAAGGCCGCATGCTGCAACGTAAAACCACAAAAACAGCAGCGCAGCGCAATACCCCCTTTATGTTCCACTATGAAAAATCATGTGGGGTTGCGCAGTACGATCCTCCCAGCTCGGCATACGCCACGCAATTCGGCTCTGTGTTTGCGCTGGATTTCACAGCTCAGGCCCTCTACCGCAACAATACGGATACAAGAGCGCAACAGATCGCCAACAGATCGCCAACAGAATGCAAACAAAGCGCAACAGGCCGCATCAAAATATCAACAAACCGAAACAGGAAATGAACAAATGAGACGCATGGGCCGCGTCAGCACGCCATCTTTAAAAACGGTAGCGTGTACACGCTGTGGATTAGCTTCTGACCCAAGCTGTGGCGGCCCAAATGTGCTTCCTTCTTGCTTCCTTCTTGCTGCCTTTTTGCTTCCCCTTGTTGCCTTTCTGATGTCCAGCCGCTTCCTCATTGCTTCCATTTTGGTTTCTGCCCCGCGACGTGCGGGGCAAAGTCCACGCCAAAAAAGCTAGAAAATCGGCGTGCTCACGCGCTTTCCCAGGCGATTGATCGCGTCGAGAATGCGCTTGTCGCCCCTGCGTCGCACCGGCGTCGGTATCGGCTGGTCGGACGCTCGATACGCGGCCTTGACCTCGGCCCACCGCGCCGCCAGCTGAGACACTGCATCGTCATAGCCCGAGCCATAGGCGCGAACTGATGGCAGGTCGCCGAGCCAGGCCGTCCAGATCGTGCGTCCGCTGCGAAACGCCGGGAGGACTTCGACGGCGAACCCGTCGATCTTTCGTGCTTGTTTCATGATGTTCGAACCCTTGAATTGTGATGACTGAATCATCGGTATTCGTTTCGATTACGATGACTGAGTAAACGAAATTGCCTATTCGTCGCCGTGATGCGTCTGGATCGAGCCGCCGGCCGCGCCGCCGGATTTCTCCATTTCGCTCAAGACCTGCTTTGCCGCACCGGCCGCCTTGCTGGATGCCGTAGGCGTGGAGCCGGTCGGCGGCGTATCGGACACGCTGTCGCTTGCGCTTCCTGGTACGGGCGCTGACGGGGCCGTAGGCGCGCTATCTGAGCCTTTGGGAGCGTCGGCCGAGGGCGTGGCGGGTGCCGCAGGGAAAACCGGCACAGCGGCCGCCTGCGAGGTCGTAGCAGGCGCTGCCGGCGCTGGTGGTGTGTCACGAGTCGGTGCCGGTGGTGTCTCCCCCTGGGCGTTATCCGGTGCCAGCGATACTTGACCTGCAGCTGCCGCAGGCGATTCCGGCGCTGGTGGTTGACCACCTGGCACGGATTCCGCCGGACTGCCGGCCGCCTTCGCTTCTCGAATGCTTGCCGTCTTGGCGTCCATCCGGTTTGCCAACTTGCCGCCAGCGGATTCCGCACCCAGCCCCTTGATCCCTTCCATCGCGGCCTCGCCGACCGCGCTACCAATCGCGCCGACAGCGCCGGCCGTGGTCGCCATCATGCCGGTCGCGCCCTTTTCCCGCGCCTGGGCGATAGCGGACTGGCCCGCCTTGATCGCGCCAGCGACACCGTTAGCCGCGCCAGTGCCAAGGGCATATGCGCCGCCAGCAACGGCTCCGATTGCGCCGCCGGCGACCAGGCCCGCACCAACGCCGTCGCCGGCCGACAAGGAAGCGGTCCCGCCCAGCAGGTCCGACGCCAAGGTGGGAACCTTCAAGGTCAGCATCAGCAACAGCACGGAGCCGGCCAGCACGGTCCAGATCGGCGCAAGGTTGGTCAACGACAGGTTGCCGATCTCGGTGCCGAAGGCAGACGCGAGCGTGGTGCCAACCGCGATGATGAAATAGATCGCCATGAAGCGAACGCCGTACACAATCGGCGTGGTAATGACCTTCATTGCCATGTCCCGCGTGAACTTGAGCGTGCCGAAGGCCAGCACAATCGGGTACACCGCCAGGTAGAACCAGAGCTGCACCCAGGCTACGGCGAATTGCGCGGCCAGCAGCGAGTAGCAAACAATGATGACGATCAGCGCCATACCGATCAGGATGGCCGCGAAGGGATTGCTCATCGCGCTAATGCCGGCCGGGACAGGCACACCTGCGATAGTCGAGTTATCCGAGAATTTCGTCATCATCAGATTCACCATGTCCACGCCTTGCCAGAACACGTCGCTCGGACTGATGGCCGTGGTGCCTGCCCCGGTCTTGCCGATCTGGATGAAGCTGTTGACGAAGGCGAGCGGCACGCTGGGATTGTTGATGAGCCAAATCACCAGGCTGGCCCACATCAGACGCATGATGACGGCGGTGCCGATTTCAACAGCGTCAGCATTCTTCAGCGTGCGGCTTGCCGCCAGCCAGCAGATGTCAAGCGTGAACAGCGTATAGGTCAGCTTGAGCGCAATCGAGGTGATGTTTTGCCCGAATTGCGTGGCCGCCGTCTGGTACTGCGTCATGATCGAACCCAGGTCGTATTCGCCGGTGGCAAACGCCGGCGACGCCACCAGGACCAGGCTGGCGAGCATCAGGAGCCAAGTAGT
>DASVLM010000298.1:0-1619 GCA_036384875.1 Noviherbaspirillum sp. | reverse complement strand
GCGCTCAAGATCGCCCTCGCCTACCATCAGGTCAAAGGCAATGGCCTGCGCACCCGACTGGTGGGCCGCGAGCGCGGTTACCACGGCGTCGGCTTCGGCGGCATCTCGGTCGGCGGCATCGCCGGCAACCGCAAGCATTTCGGCCCCGCGCTGGCGGGTGTCGATCACATGCGCCATCCGCTCGACATCGCCAAGAATGCCTTCTCGCGCGGCCTGCCGCAGCATGGCGCCGAACTGGCCGATGAATTCGAGCAGCGCCTGCTTGCCTTGCACGATCCGGCTACCATCGCCGCCGTTATCGTCGAACCGCTGCAGGGCTCGACCGGCGTCATCCTCCCGCCCAAGGGCTATCTGCAAAAACTGCGAGCCATCTGCGACAAGTACGGCATCCTCTTGATCTTCGACGAAGTCATTACCGGATTCGGCCGCCTCGGCACCTCCTTCGCCGCCGATTTCTTCGGTGTAGTGCCGGACATGATCACCTGCGCCAAAGGCCTGACTAACGCTGCCGTGCCGATGGGCGCGGTGATCGTGCGCCAGGACATCCACGACGCCTTCATGAACGCCGCACCAGACAACGCGATCGAATTCTTCCATGGCTATACTTACACCGGCCACCCGCTTGCCGCCGCAGCCTGCGTCGCGACCATCGACGTCTACAAGGAAGAAGGCCTGTTCGACCGTGCCGCCGCCATGGCGCCCTACTTCGAAGACGCCGCACACAGCCTGAAAGGCCTGCCCTACGTCAAGGATGTGCGCAACCTCGGCCTCGTCTGCGGCATCGAACTCGAAAGCGTACCCGGCAAGCCGTCGGCACGCGCCTTCGATGCCTTCCTGCGCTGCTTCTGGGACAAGGGCGTGCTGATCCGCACTACCGGCGACATCATCGCGCTATCGCCGCCGCTGATCATCGATAAGGCGCAGGTCGACCAGTTGTTCGGCGCGATCGCGGATGTGCTGAAGACCCAGAAGGCAGTACCGCAAGCGGCAGAACAGTCGATCGCTGTTTGACGCGCGCGGATGGGTGAACCATGGCGACATGGCGAACAGTGAATGTCATTCACGGAGCGCGGTCACCCGGACCGTGCTCCGCGCCATGAGGTGGTAAAGCCCGACTCGCCAGCCGGCTGCACCTTGGGTGACAAAAACAAAAAAAGCCGCCGTATCGCCACGGCGGCTTTTCTTTTAATGAAGCACGATCATGCTGCTTCTTCGCGCGAAGCACGCTTGCGCTCATGCTCCTTCAGGTAGCGCTTGCGCAGGCGGATGCTCTTCGGCGTGATTTCCACCAGCTCATCATCCTCGATGAATTCCACCGCATACTCCAGCGACAGCTGGATCGGCGGCACCAGGCGCACCGCTTCGTCAGTGCCGGAAGCGCGCACGTTGGTGAGCTGCTTGCCCTTGATCGGATTCACAACGAGGTCATTGTCACGCGAGTGGATGCCGATGATCATGCCTTCGTACACCGGCGTGTTGTGCTCGACGAACATGCGACCGCGATCCTGCAGCTTCCACAACGCATACGCCACTGCCGCGCCATCGTCCTGCGAGATGAGCACGCCATTGCGACGACCGGCGAGTTCCGGCTTGTTCGCATCGACCGGCGAATACTCGTC
>DASVLM010000297.1:0-2392 GCA_036384875.1 Noviherbaspirillum sp. | reverse complement strand
GAACCGTGCGCTTGTCCCGTTTGTGAAGTCGTTGTTCGTTGCAGTGTTGGCAGTGTCTTCCGTCGCTTATGCTGCGGAAGAAAATAAGGCGCCGAAGGCGGATGCGTCGAAGGGCGAAGCCCTGTACAGCACCGGCGATGCTGCGCGCAACGTCACCGCCTGCGTGGCTTGCCATGGCGCCGCCGGCAATTCCACCATCACGCAGAACCCGAAGCTTGCCGGTCAGTTCGAATCCTACATCGCCAAGCAGCTGTACGATTTCAAGTCGGGTGCTCGCAACAATCCGGTGATGAGCGGTATCGCCAAATCGCTCAACGATGACGACATCCGCAATATTGCCGCTTACCTCGACAAGCAGGAGCCGAAGCCGGGTGCAGCAAAGAACAAGGACACGGTTGAATTCGGCAAGAAGATCTTCCGTGCAGGTATCGCCGAAAAGAACGTTCCGGCTTGCGCAGGCTGCCATGGCCCCGCCGGTAATGGCGTGCCGGCACAGTTCCCGCGTCTCGCTGGCCAGCATCAAGACTACACCATGGCACAATTGACGTCGTTCCGCTCGGGCGCTCGCAAGAACAGCCCGCAGATGGTAACGATTGCCAAGCGCATGTCGGATGATGAAATCCAAGCGGTGGCAGATTACATAGCCGGTCTGAAGTGATAAACCGGCAAGCAAGACAAAAGCAGAAAAGATAAATGGAGGGGGTGGCTGAGAAGCCGCCCCCTTTGCGTTTCAAGGATGCACATGGACATGAGCACCTCGGAGGTCAGTACCTCCGGACTTCAACTGAAAACCAACCGCCGCTGGCTGGCCGATACCGTCGAACTCCTTTCGTCGATGCGGTTTGCGATCAGCCTGCTGACGCTGATTGCGGTTGCGTCCGTCATCGGCACCGTTCTCAAGCAGAACGAGCCGATGCCGAACTACGTCAACCAGTTCGGCCCGTTCTGGTTCGAAGTCTTCAACAAGCTGGGCCTCTACGCGGTGTATTCGGCGTGGTGGTTCCTGCTCATCATGGGTTTCCTCGTCGTCTCCACGTCGCTGTGCATCGTGCGCAATGCACCCAAGATGTTGAAAGACGCGCGGAGCTGGCGCGAGAATGTGCGCGAGCAGTCCTTGCGCAATTTCCGTCACAAGGCGGAATGGACAGCGGCAGGCGCACCCGCAGCATGGGTGAAGCCGCTTGCAGACCGCATCCAGCATAGCGGTTACCAGGTCAAGGTAGTCGACAAGGAAAATGCCGTCCTGATCGCCGCCAAGCGTGGCGCCGGCAACAAGTGGGGCTACATTTTTGCGCACAGCGCCATCGTGATCATCTGCATCGGCGGACTGCTGGATTCCGACCTGCCGATCCGATTCCAGGAGTGGGTAGGCGGCAAGACGCCCTATGCCGGCAGCGGTCTGATCTCGGACATTCCGGCGGAACATCGGCTCGGCCTCGGCAACCCGACTTTCCGCGGCAATACCTTCATTCCCGAGGGGGCGAGCAGCAGCACGGCCATCATTCCACAGCAGAACGGTATCCTCGTGCAGGATTTGCCGTTCACGATAGAGCTGAAGAAGTTCATCATTGATTACTATTCGACGGGCATGCCCAAGCTGTTCGCCAGCGAAGTTGTGGTGCGCGACCATGAAACCGGCAAGAGTTTCCCGGCGATGATCAAGGTCAACGAGCCGTTGATCTACAAGGGTGTCGCCATCTACCAGTCCAGCTTCGACGATGGCGGCAGCAAGCTCAAGCTGGCAGCCTATCCGATGTCCGGCCCGAAGCACGGCAGCTTCCCGGTTTCGGGAGAGGTCGGTGCTTCGACGACATTCGGTCCCGATTACACCATCGAATGGTCCGGCTTCCGCCCCTTCAATGTCGAAAACATGGCGCAGAACGGGCAGGATGTGCGTGCGGTCGATACCAGCAAGGGCTTTGCGGCCGGGCTAGACAAGCAGCTCGGCTCGGGCGCGAAGAATGCCAATAACAAGGACTTGAAGAACGTCGGGCCTAGCGTGCAATACAAGTTGCGCGACAAGACCGGCCAGGCGCGCGAATATCACAATTACATGCAGTCGGTAATGCTCGACGGCGCATACGTCTTCCTGACCGGCATGCGTGAATCACCCAGCGACCCGTTCCGCTACCTGCGCATTCCTGCCGACGACAATGACAGCGTGGAAGAGTGGATGCGTCTGCGTGCCGCGGTAGCGAACCCTCAGCTTCGCCAGGAAGCGGCGCAGCGTTACGCACAACGTGCCATGCCGGGATCAAATGGCGACACGGAGCGCCTGCGCGCGCAATTGCAGCAATCCGCCGAACGCGGGCTGACGATTTTTGCGGGCAACGGCAAGGATGCCGGGTTCATCGCGGTCACGAAATTCCTCGAACGCCTGAACCCGGCATCA
>DASVLM010000296.1:0-4561 GCA_036384875.1 Noviherbaspirillum sp. | reverse complement strand
GCGCGGATCAGGAATTCGGAAAGCCGCTGTTGCTGGCCGGGTATCGAATATTGGCGCATGCCATACCAGAAGAGGTCGAACGTCATCCGCTGGCCGGCGTCGAGCGCATCGTAGAGTTCCATGGTGCGCGACTGGGCCGCTTCTAGACGTGTCAATTCGGCTTGCATGCCGGCGGCTCGGGCGCGGAGGCAGGCGACGCTTCGCCGCATCAATTCCGGTGCGTCGGCGGCACTCCGTCCGGCCGGCGCGCCTTTCGCGTCGCATTCGGCGCCGTCCATTGCAACCGGATGGGCGGCGTCGTTCAGCATGCCGGCAAACCACGCTTTCCAGGCCGGTAGTTGGGATGGCGTCAGCTTGAGCCTTGTTTTCAAATTGCGTAGTGCATTGCGCGCGCGGGAAATTCGCTCGTCGTCGCGGGGCGCCGCCTGTCCCGCTCCGTCTTGTTGCTGCCTTGCCGTGTGCAAGCGGCTGTCGGCTTCGGCAGGGGCGCAGATGCCGAGCGTGCCCCATATGCACGAGGCGACCAGCAGGCGACGGCTCCAGGGTTGCAAGAATAGGTTCACGCTTTACTCCCATTTTGCGTGTATCGGCGACGTCGCGAATCGCCTTGCTGCAGCGCTCGCGCTTCTTCGGCTTCCGCCTTCCTTCGCCGGCCGTATTGCCGGGCAGCGAGGAGGGCATCTGTTCACATTAATTGAATGCCGGACAACCCGATTGACAATCGTCAAACCATGTCGAATTTGCACGCGAGGGAGACGCGGTGAAATGAAGCGGTTTGATCTGCATCAATCGCTGCAGCGTCGGGAATCCTAAAGTGATATTAAAGGGGCAACAATGTCGGACAGGAGGTTTTCATGAACACGAAAAGCAAGGCGGCCAATAGCAGCGCAAGCGGTGTCGACGCGCCTATGCAGCGTGAGCAACTGGTCAAGGCGCTCGATACATTTTCCCATATCGCGGCAAAGTTTCTTGATGCGAATCAGCGTTACCTGCATGAGCTTCAGGAAAAATCGCGTGAGGCGGGGAAACATATCGCGTCGTCCAAGGACATGCAAGAGGCGTTCTCGGTCGAATTGGCGGAATTCCTGGAACGCTGCAAGGAATTCCAGCATTTCTCGGCGGAATTGACGAAGGTTTATTCGCAGGCGCTTGAGGAGTCGCGCTCGACATGGGCTTCTTCGCTGCCTTTGATGATGGCACCGTTCCCGCCGATGTTCCTCAACGGCGCGGCACGGGAAGACGGCGAAATGCCCGATGCGGGCAAGATCGCCCGTTCAATGTTCGAACTGGCCGGGACCGGCATGCATCAAATGGCGGAAATGTCGGCCGAGTTCGTCAAGAATGCGCGCGCCCTGGCGCCCAGGGCGGCGCCCTGAGTCATGGTGTTGTAGAAAGGAGCGATTGATATGTCGAATATTTTGCTTGTCTATTATTCGCGCACCGGCATGACGCGGCGCGCGGCGGAAGAACTGAGGCAGTATCTTCCTTGCGACGTCGAGGAGATACACGAAGAGCGCAGCCGCGAAGGAAAAGCCGGATATGCCCGTTCCCTGTTCGATGTGCTGATGCGGCGCCATCCGTCCATTCGCACATCGGGAAAAGACCTTGCCGGCTACGAGATGGCCGTGATCGCCACCCCTGTCTGGGCCAGCGACATGTCCTCGCCGGTGCGTACCTACATCCTGGAAAACCGCGACCGCTTCAAGCGCATCGCGGGATTCTGCACCATGGGCGGAACGGGAGGGAACAAGGCGCTGGAACATATGGCGCAGCTCTGCGACCGGACGCTGGCGGCCAGGCTTGTCCTGACGGATGCGGAAATCGAAAGCGGCCTGTCCTCGGCGAAGTTGAGGACGTTTGCCAACGCCGTGGCGCATGAGCTGGCCTTTGAGGCGGCGCCGGTTTAGCAGGTTGTTTGAGAATTGCCGCACAAGCCGATCCCGGAGCCTGCAGCGCTCTGCGTGCTACACGTACGCGTGCGCGCAATGACTCCGCGTTCGGCCCGGATGGCGGTTTCGCTTGCGAGCCGCCGCGTGCCGTTCAACGCATGCGGATTGACTTCCGTCAAGGCCTCATTTTAGCGGGCGCATAACCTGCAGATGGAAAGGCAAATGCGGATACGATCATGAGGCATTTCAGTGAACGCGTGCTGTTGAGCGACCTCTATGAGTTCGCCATGCTGCAGGCATATTACCGGCGCGGGATGAACGATACGGCGACGTTCGAGTTTGTTGTACGCGACCTGCCTGCCGCTCGGCATTTCCTGCTGGCCGCCGGGCTGGAGCAGGCCGTCGGTCATTTGCGAGGCCTCCGATGCGAAGCCGAAGATCTGGAGTGGCTGGCTTCCTCGGGGCGATTCGACGGCGATTTCATCGACTCGTTGCGCGATTTGCGTTTTACCGGCGACCTTGACGCCATGCCCGAAGGCACGGTTTTTTTTCCGAACGAGCCGGTGTTGCGGATCACGGCGCCCCTGCGCGAAGCGCAGCTGGCCGGAAGCAGAATCATGAACCTGCTTCACTACCAGACGCTGGTTGCGTCGAAGGCGGCGCGTTGCGTGATGGCCGCGGGCGGGAAGCCCTTGATCGATTCCGGCCTGAATCGCGCGCACGGCGGCGAGGCGGCGCTTTTTTCGGCGCGCGCCAGCTACCTGGCCGGGTTCGACGGCACCGCGACGGCCATCGCCGCGGAGTTGTTCGGCATCCCCGTGTCGGGTGCCATGACGCATGCTTTCGTGCAGGCGCATGAGCACGAGATCGACGCGTTTGCCGCCTTTGCGCGGGCATTTCCCGAGAGCGCCACGCTGCTGATCGACACCTATGATACCGAGCGCGGGGCCGTACAGGCGGTGCGGGCCGCGCGTTGGCTGGAAGCGGAGGGCGTTCGAATCAAGGCGGTGAGAATAGACTGCGGGAATCTGGAAACCTCGTCTTCCAGGGCGCGCAAGATTCTCGACGATGGCGATTGCCGCGATATCGGCGTCTTCGTCGGCGGCAATCTCGACGAGTACGCCATCCATTCGCTGGTCGCGCGCGGCGCGCCGATCGCCGGCTTCGGGGTCGGACCGCGCCTGAATACGTCTTCCGATGCGCCATTCCTGGATTGCGCCTACATGCTGGTGGAATACGCCGGCGCGCCGCAGCGCAGGCGCTCGCGCAGCAAAACCGCCTGGCCGGGCCGCAAGCAGGTGTTCCGCGCGCTCAATGCCCAGGGCGTGATGACGGGCGACACGCTGGGCATGCATGACGACACCCTACCCGGCATTCCCCTGTTGCAGCCCGTTATGCGCAGCGGAACATTGACGGCGCCGTTACCGCCGCTGGCTTCGATTCGGGAGCGGGTAAAGGTGCAACTGGCATCCTTGCCCAAGGAGGTGCGCTCCCTGCACGGAGCACCGCCCTACGGCGTGGACGTGGCCGATTCGCTGCATGCCCTGGCGCGGCAGGCCGACGCGCGCCAACGGGCGATTGCGGAGGAAGACGGGATAGTCTGGGGCTTCGAAAACGAATAAGACGAATAGCGCGGCGGATCACAGCGGATCGCAGCGGATAAATCCGCTACGGCCCGCTCAACTCGTTCGGTTAAGCTCGTTCAGCTGAACGCCGCTTGAGCCGAATGATGTGCCGCATCGGCCTTTTTCATGCGCTGCAAGGTCCGTCCTTGCAGGCGCGAAGCCGGGATGCGGCGCATCATTTTCAGCACGTCGAGTTCGTTGACCTGGATCGCGCGTTGATCGACGCTGATCAAGCCGACCTCGTTGAGCGCCGAGAATGCGCGGCTGACGGTCTCGAGCGACAGGCCGAGATAGTTGCCGATCTCCTGGCGCGTCATCTGCAGGTTGAACATGGTGCGGGAATAGCCCAGCTCGCCGTAACGTTCGGCAAGGTGCACCAGGAAGCGCGCCACGCGGATTTCGGCGTTGGGCACGCCCAGCATATTGATGGTGGTTTGGGAATGCTGCAGATCGCGGCTCAGGAGGTTGAACGCGGCGTTCTGGATGTCTTCGCTTTCGCGGCACAGCCCCATCAGGGTCTGATAGGGAATCACGATCAAATTGCAGTCGGTCAACGCCACGCATTCCCAGGGGTAGCGCTTGGTGCAGACGCTCTCAATGCCGAGCACGTCGCCCTTCATCGGGAAGCCGATGACCTGCTCGTTGCCGTGCTCGTCGATCGAAGCCGTCTTCAGGAAGCCGGAATTGACCACGTGCAGCGATTCGAACTTCTCGTCGGCCGTATGCACGCGCTGGCCCGCTTTGACGCATATGTGCTGGAAGCGCAATTCCCGGCCGGCCTGGGTATTGGTCAAGGGAATGTGTAGCAGTTTGAAGACCTCATCCAGGGATGACCACAGGGGTGAACGGGCGGAATCTGTCGGGATGGCGCGGATTTGCTGCGGTGCCGTCCGATGGGTGGTCGTGGATACCGACGTTTGCTGGGCTGCTGACATGTGTGGCTCCTTGCCTGAAAGTGCTATCGGCGCCTCGACGGCCCGATGTGCTGCTCCGTGTGAATCGGTTTGGCTGTAGTGCGAGATCAGTATCCGGTATGCGGACCTTGCA
>DASVLM010000295.1:0-3861 GCA_036384875.1 Noviherbaspirillum sp. | reverse complement strand
AACATGTTCGTGTCCGACCCGATGTCCGGCATGCTCAAGATGTTCTCGTACCTCGCTGTGGCCATGACGTTCGTTTATTCTCGCCAATATGCCGGCGATCGCGGAATGCTGGGCGGTACCTTGGGCGGTGAGTTCTACGTCCTTGCCTTGTTCTCGTTGCTGGGCCAGATGGTAATGATCTCGGGTAACAACTTCCTGATCATTTACCTCGGCCTCGAATTGATGTCGCTCTCGCTGTACGCATTGGTGGCGTTGCGCCGCAATCACTCCGTGTCAACGGAGGCTTCGATGAAGTATTTCATCCTCGGCGCATTGGCATCCGGCTTCATGCTGTATGGTATTTCCATGCTGTATGGTGCGACAGGTTCCCTTGATCTGACCGAGGTGGCGAAGGCAACTGCGTCCGGCACGGTTAACCATACCGTCCTGGTATTCGGTGTCGTGTTTGTCGTCGCGGGTCTGGCGTTCAAGCTTGGTGTTGCTCCATTCCATATGTGGGTACCGGACGTATACCAAGGTGCTCCGACCGCAGTGACGCTGCTTCTGGGCGGAGCTCCGAAGCTGGCAGCTTTCGCCATCAGCATTCGCCTGTTGGTGGAAGGCCTGTTCCCGCTGGCAGTCGACTGGCAACAGATGATTACCGTGCTGGCTGTACTGTCGATAGCAGTCGGTAATATAACGGCGATCGTACAGACCAATATCAAGCGCATGCTGGCCTATTCGACCATTGCACAAATGGGCTTTATGCTGCTTGGCATGCTGTCCGGCGTGGCAAACGGGAACGTGTCGACTGCGGCGAATGCCTATAGCTCGGCGATGTTCTATTCCATTACTTATGTGCTGACGACGCTTGGTACCTTTGGCACGATCATGTTGCTGTCCCGTGCCGGATTCGAGGCGGAGAACATCGATGACTTCAAGGGATTGAACCAGCGAAGCCCTTGGTTTGCCTTCGTGATGCTGATCCTGATGTTCTCGCTGACCGGTATTCCGCCGACGGTAGGCTTCTATGCCAAGCTCTCAGTGTTGCAAGCGGTACTGGGTACCGGACAGGTTTGGCTGGCGGTCGTGTCGGTGCTGTTGTCCCTGATTGGTGCCTTCTACTACCTGCGTGTTGTGAAGGCGATGTACTTCGACGATCCGGTCGACCAGAGCCAGATCGTGGTTAGCAACGATATGCGCGTCACGCTGAGCTTGAACGGGCTTGCTGTACTCATTCTTGGTGTGTTGCCTGGTCCGCTGATGCTTGCTTGCGGTACTGCAATCGTCAAGACTCTGACCACGTAACAGCCAGTGGATGTTTCTCTGTCTAGCTGGTTTGTGATCCTGTTGGCGGCCGTGGCCGCCAACCTTCCTTTCGTGAACGAGCGCGTGTTCGCGCTGATTCCTCTTTCGGCACCAGTCAAACCCGTTCCGCTTCGGCTTCTGGAGCTGGTTGTCCTGTACGCTGTTGTAGGCGGAAGCGGCTTCCTGCTTGAAGCACGTATCGGCAATGTCTTTCCCCAGCACTGGGAATTTTTTGCTATTACAGCGTGCCTTTTTATCGTGCTGGCGTTCCCCGGCTTTGTTTATCGCTATCTGCGCAAGCGCCACGGTTGATATCCGGTAATGCCCCGCTGAGAAGGTACGTTAGTATTGATGCGACAAGTTTCAGGAGTGCGCATGGATATGCATCTTAGAGAAGTGAAAGTGGATGGGGACATCGCCTACGAAGGCCATTTCCTCAAAGTTCAACGCGATACAGTACGCCTCCCGGACGGCAAGACATCGAAGCGCGAGTACATCCGGCATCCTGGAGCCGTTGTAGTCCTGCCTGTGTTTGATGACGGATCGATCCTGCTGGAGCGCCAGTTCAGGTATCCGCTGAACGATGTGTTCATCGAATACCCGGCTGGCAAGATTGATCCGAATGAAGATCCTCTGGAATGTGCAAAGCGTGAACTGCAGGAGGAAACTGGCTACACCGCCCGGGACTGGCAGTTTGTATGCACCATCCACAACGCGATCGCGTACTCAGATGAGCATCTGGATATCTTCCTTGCGAGAGGATTGACGGCAGGGGAAAGCAAACTGGACGAAGGTGAATTCCTCGAAACCTTCAAGGCCACTGTGCCCGAGATGTTGGGTTGGATACGCGAAGGGAAGGTGACGGACGTTAAAACCGTGATCGGAACCTTCTGGCTGGAGAAAATCCTGGCTGGTGAGTGGAAACCCTGAGCAAGACCGTGATTGCAAAAGGAAAAAGCCGCAAACGCGGCTTTTTTCTTTGAACGCATGATTTTACATGCCGGAGTAATTCGGCCCCCCGCCGCCTTCAGGCGTCACCCACACGATATTCTGCGTCGGATCCTTGATGTCACAGGTCTTGCAATGCACACAGTTCTGCGCATTGATCTGCAAGCGCTTGCCGTTGTCATCGTCCACAAATTCATAGACCCCGGCGGGGCAGTAGCGGCTTTCCGGGCCGGCGTACTTGGCGAGATTGATCTTCACCGGTACCGACGGGTCCTTCAGCGTCAGATGTGCAGGCTGGTTCTCTTCATGGTTGGTATTGCTGACGAAGACGCTGGCGAGACGGTCGAACGTCAGCTTGCCATCGGGCTTGGGATACTCGATCCGCGGGCACTGGTCGGCGGGCTGCAAATAGACGTGATCCGGCTTCTCGCGATGCAGTGTCCAAGGCGGGCTCTTCACGCCAATCTTCGGCAGAAGCCATTGCTCGATGCCGGTCATTAGTTGTCCGACGATCGGGCCTTTCTTGAACCAGTTCTTGAAGTTGCGCGTCTGGTTGAGTTCTTCTGCCAGCCAGCTCTTCTCGAATGCCTCCGGGTAGGCCGCCAGCTCGTCGCCAGCGCGGCCGCTTGTCACTGCGGCAAATGCGGCCTCGGCACACATCATGCCGCTCTTGATCGCCGCATGGCTGCCCTTGATGCGCGCCGCATTCAGATAACCGGCATCGCAACCAACAAGGGCGCCGCCGGGGAATACCGTCTTCGGCAATGCCTGCGGTGTGCCATTGTTGATGGCGCGCGCACCATAGCTCAGGCGCTTGCCGCCTTCGATATGGGCCCGGATGCTGGGATGGGTTTTCCAGCGCTGCATTTCCTCGAACGGGCTCATCCATGGGTTTTTGTAGTCCAGGCCGATAACGAAGCCGAGGGTGACCTTGTTGTCTTCGAGGTGGTAGAGGAAGCCGCCGCCGAAAGTTTCTTTATCCATCGGCCATCCGGCAGTATGGACTACCAGGCCGGGCTTGGCTTTCTCCGCCGGGATTTCCCACAATTCCTTGATGCCGATCGCGAAGCTTTGCGGGTCCTTGCCCGCATCGAGCTTGTACTTGGCGATCAATTGCTTGCCGAGGTGGCCGCGCGCGCCTTCAGCAAAGATCGTGTACTTGCCGTGCAATTCCATACCGAGCTGGAAGGCTTCGGTCGGCTCGCCATCCTTGCCGATGCCCATGTTGCCGGTGGCAACACCTTTGACCGCGCCCTTGTCGTCGTACAGCACTTCCGCAGCGGTGAAGCCCGGGAAGATTTCCACGCCCAGTGCTTCCGCCTGTTGCGCCATCCACTTGACCACATTGCCGAGCGCGACGACGTAGCAGCCCTCATTGTGGAAATTGCGCGGCATCAGCCAGTCCGGCACGCGCGATGCGCCGGTTTCGGTCAGCGTCAGCAAGTCGTCTCCGGTGACGGGCTGGTTCAGCGGTGCACCGAGTTCTTTCCAGTCGGGAAAGAGTTCGTTCATCGCGCGCGGATCCATCACTGCGCCGGACAGGATATGTGCGCCCGGTTCGGAGCCTTTTTCTAGCACCACGACCGATACTTCCTTGTTCTGTTCGGCTGCTAGTTGCTTGATGCG
>DASVLM010000294.1:0-13039 GCA_036384875.1 Noviherbaspirillum sp. | reverse complement strand
GAGAAAGCCGTCGCGAGCGCCTTGCCGACATCGGTGAACGGCGCGCCGTGTCCGGGTATGACCAGCTTCACGTCGAGCGAGGCGATCAGTTCCAGCGTTGCCTTCACTTCCGCGAAGCCGGATTCGCCTTCAAGCTCGGGAAAGACGACACCGAAGCCGTTCTCCCACAGCGCGTCGGCGGAGATCAGGATGCCTTCGTCCTTGCAGAAGAAAAGCAGCGAGTGCGGATCGTGGCCGGGCGCAGCGAGCGCTTGCCACGTCATGTCGCCCAGCGTCAGCACATCGCCTGGGGAAATCGTTTCCTCGAAGCGGAACAGCGGGCATTGCTGGCCGGTGGCCTTGTAGGTGAGTTCGTCCTCGTTCCAGGCGCGCACCTTGGCCGCTTCCGGCGCAGGGATCGCGGTGCGGCATGCAAAAGCCGACTGCAACGCCGCATTGCCCCCGCAATGGTCGGAATGCAGGTGTGTGTTGATCACGCGATCGAGCGGGCGCCCTTGCAATGCATGTTTGACCAGCGCGATAGTCTGCTCGGAATGTGTGACGTAACCGGTATCGACCAGCGCCGTTTCTTCGCGGCCGAGGAAAAGGATGTTGTTCGACGACAGCCAGCCGCGCTCGAACACGCGCATAGTACCGGGCAGATTCGCAGGCAAATTCATTTCTTCATCTGGTAGGCAAGCGAGATTTTCGCGAACTCGACCAGCACGTCCTTCGAGCCGCCATTAAACGTGGTGAAGGCATTGCCGGTGCGGACCACGAGGCGCGGCGGGAAGATCCAGCTCAGGAAGGGAATGCCGATCAGCTTCGCGCTGCGGATGTCGCGCCATTCGACTTGCCGGTTGTAGAGCCAGGTCTGGGTGATGCCCTTGTCATCAACAGTGACGGTGGAGCGCAGGAACCAGTAATAACTCACGCCGAGCATGACGGCCGCGCCGAGCAGCAGCGCTTTCACGCCGAAGCCGTATTGCATCAGCGGGAAGCGCAGTGCGATGTTGATGCCGTACAGCGCGAGCAGGATCGTCAACACAGTGGCGAGGACCTTGAACAGCCCGCTGTAGGCAGGCCCGCTGACGGTTGTCTCCGGTTTGTAGAAAGTGAATGTCATGTCGTCTTGCGTTGCACGCCTTGCGGCAGGTTCTGCGCCTGCCTGAGCAAGTCGGATTGGAAGAAGGGATCGCCGTTGAGGTACGCGACCAGCATGTCGGTACCGTCCAGGCCCCAGAAGCAGCGGCCGTCGACTACCGCCGTCGGCACGCCGAACACGCCGGCAGCTATGGCTTGCTCGCCATTATCACGTAATTGCTGTTTGACGTCAGGCGAATCCAGCATCTCGACGGTCACCTCAGTACTAGCACGCAGTTCTTCCAGCAGCGCGTTCCAGTGCTGCGTTTCGGTGGGCAAGTGGCCATCGCGCCAGACGAAGCGGAACAGGCGCTGCACTGCTTCCTGCGTGCTGCCGAGTGCAATGCACAGGCGCAGCAGCGGCAACGGATTCAAGGGATGATGCGGCGGCATGCGCATCGGGATGCCGTGCTTGTGCGCGAGCCAGGCGCAATGCTCGAAGGTCCACAAACGCTTGGGCGGGATTTCGGCCGGTCCCTTGTTGTCCCAGTGATTGAGCAGGCCGGCGAACAACACCGGCTTGAACGTGATTTCCACATCGCGCGGCAGCGTGTGCAGCAGTTCGCTTTGCAGGTAGGAGAACGGGGAAATGAAATCGAAGTACCAGTCCAGTTTCTTCATCGCGAATCTCCTGTCTCTGCTTGAGCGCCCCACCCCAGCAGGGTCTTGTTGGAATCAGAACAATTCCTGCTGCCGCTTTTCTATCTCTGCCCACACCGCGCGCTTGTAGTCGTTGCTCGCGGTACTCCATTTGACGATCTCGTCGATGGTGCGAAAGCATCCCTCGCACAAGCCTGTCTGCGCATTCATCTTGCAGACGTTGATGCAAGGAGAAGGGACGATACCTTCATCCTTGCCGGGGTCGAATTGAATCGCGACCATCAGTTCGCTGCGCGCAAGGCGACGTCTGCCAGCGGTGCGCCGGTCATGGCCAGCAATTGCTGGGGCGTAAGGTTGAACACCGCATGCGGATGGCCGGCGGCGGCCCATACGCTTTCCAGTTTCATCAAGTCTTCATCGACCAGCATCACGGTCTTTTGCATATGGCCGATCGGGCACACGCCGCCGATGGCGTAGCCGATGCGCTCGCGCACGAACTTCGCATCGGCCTTGCCGAGCTCACCAACGATGGCGGCGACTTTCTTTTCATCGACGCGATTGATGCCGCTGGCGACGATCATCACCGCCGCATCGTCGGACAAGCGGCGGAACACGATGGACTTGGCGATTTCGGCAACACTGCAGCCGAGGCCGGCGGCGGCTTCGGCGGAGGTCTTGCCGGTTTCGGGCAGCATCACGACCGGCTTGTCGTGGCCTATTGCAGCCAACAGGTCGGCCACGCGTTGCGCGGAGTCGGGCAGCTTGGTTGTTGCATTGTCAGGCATCGGATTGTTTTCCTTCTTTCATGGTGCGAGCGCCGCCTGCACGCGGCGGCGCAGCTCGGGCAGCACGTCGGTCTCGAACCAGGGATTCTTTTTCAGCCACAGGCGGTTGCGCGGACTGGGATGCGGCAGCGGAAAATACTGCGGCAAGTATTCCTGGTAAGCGGCGACCGTCTCGGTGAGCGTGGGTTTGCCATTCTCGCGTAAATAGAATTTCTGCGCATGGCTGCCGATCAGCAGCGTCAGTTGCACATGCGGCATCGCGGCGAGCAGCGATCCGTGCCACTGCGGCGCGCATTCCGGGCGCGGCGGCAGGTCGCCATTCTTGCCCGTACCGGGAAAGCACAAGCCGGTCGGCACGATCGCCACTTTCTTCTCGTCGTAAAAATCTTCGCGCGACAGTTGCAGCCATGCGCGCAGCAGGTTGCCGGAGGCATCGTTCCACGGGATGCCGGTCTCGTGCACGATGCGGCCCGGCGCCTGGCCGACGATCAGGAGGCGCGCCGTCGAACCTGCCTGCACCACCGGGCGCGGCCCATGCGGCAGATGCTGCGCGCAGGTATCGCACTTGCTGATTTCACGCAGCAGGCGATGCAGCTTGGTATTACTCACGCATCGCCCGCTGAACGTTGCTGAGCGTTTACTGATTGCACGTCTGCCGCCCGCACTGCCTCATCCAATGCAGTTCAGGCAGCGCGCTTGGCCGCAATCGCATTGCCCGCGCGGCTCACCGCCTTGCGGCCGAGATGCTGCGAAATGAACTGGCCCGCATCGACCACCTTGTCGAGGTCGATGCCGGTGTCCACGCCGAGACCGTTCATCATGTACAGCACGTCTTCCGTCGACACGTTGCCGGTCGCGCCCTTCGCATACGGACAACCGCCCAGCCCAGCCACCGACGAATGGAAAATCGAGATGCCGGTTTCCAGCGCCGCATAGATGTTCGCCAATGCCTGGCCGTAGGTGTCGTGGAAGTGACCGGACAAACGCTCGATCGGAAACTCCTTCACCACGCGCTCGAACACCGTCTTCACTTTCAATGCCGTGCCCACGCCGATGGTGTCGGCGATATCGATCTCGTCGCAGCCCAGGTCGCGCATGCGCCGCACCACATCGGCCACGCTCTCCGGCGAGACCTCGCCCTGATACGGGCAGCCGAAGGAACAGCTGATGCTGCCGCGCAGGCGGATGTTGTGCTGCTTCGCCGCTTGCGCCACTTCGCGGAAGCGCTCGATCGATTCCGCGATCGAGCAGTTGATGTTCTTCTGCGAGAAGGCTTCGGAGGCTGCGCCGAAGATCACCACTTCATCTGCCTTCGCCGCCAGCGCCGCTTCGAAGCCTTTCATGTTGGGCGTCAATGCCGAATAGATCACGCCGGGCTTGCGCGTGATCTTTTCCATCACCTCGGCCGAAGTCGCCATCTGCGGCACCCATTTCGGCGAGACGAAGGATGCTGCTTCGATGTTCTGGAAACCGGCATCGGTCAGCCGGTTCACCAGCTCGATCTTCACTTCGGCCGGAATGGTTTCCTTCTCGTTCTGCAAGCCGTCGCGCGGACCGACTTCAACGATCTTTACCTTGCTCGGGAGTGACATGTTGTTCCCTTTTCTATCCGCTATCGCGATCAGGCCGCCTTGAAGGCAAGCAATTGCGCGCCTTCGCCTACCTGGTCGCCTACTGCATACAGGAAATCCTCGACCGTGCCATTGGCCGGCGCGGCGATGGTGTGTTCCATCTTCATCGCTTCCATGATCAGCAATGGTGCGCCCTTTTCGACTTCCTTGCCTTTCTCCGCGATGATGGCGACGATCTTGCCCGGCATCGGCGCGGTGAGTCGCCCGCCTTCGGCTTCCGCTTCGCCGGCATGGGCCAGCGGATCGTTGTAGTTCAATGCGTAATGCATGCCGCCGGTGAAGACATGGAACACATCCTTGTCGCGCACCACGGTGCCGCGCACGGTGGCACCGTCGAGCTTGATGACGATCTGCTTGCCATTGCGTTCGACCAGCGTCATGCTGGCCGATGCAGCACCCATCGCGAGGTTCCAGCCGGCAGCACGGTATTCGACCGCCAGCGGATACTGGTTGGCTTCATCGGCGAAATCGAGTTTGCGCAGCAGGCTGCTGTTCAGGCGCCAGCCGCTGGTGTTGGTCCACGGATCGTTCGATGCGCCGCCCGCGTTTTGTTCCGCTGTCAGCAGCGATGCTGCCGCCAGGGCAGGCACGTCGATGCCGAGCGTGGATGCAGCCGGGAACAGTGCATCGTGGTTGCGTTCGATGAGGCCGGTATCGAGGTCGGCTTGCGAGAACGGCTTGCTCTCAACGAGACGCTTGAGGAAAGCAACGTTGGTAGCAAGGCCGACCACCTGATATTCGGACAAGGCTTGCGACATGTGCGCCAGCGCTTCATTGCGGTCGCTGCCCCAGACGATTAGCTTGGCGATCATCGGGTCGTAGAACGGCGAGATCGCATCGCCTTCGCGCACGCCGGAATCGATGCGCACTGCGGCCGGGTCGGTAGCATGCACGCCCTTGCCGAGTTCAAAAGTGACGGCCTGCGGCGTGTGCATGTGGCGCAGCGTGCCGATCGAAGGCAGGAAGCCCTTCTCCGGATTCTCCGCATAGATGCGCGCTTCGAGTGCATGGCCGTGGATGGCGAGTTCTTCCTGTTTCTTCGGCAGGGCTTCGCCGGCAGCCACGCGCAATTGCCATTCGACCAGGTCCGTGCCGGTGATCATTTCCGTCACCGGATGCTCCACCTGCAGGCGGGTATTCATTTCCATGAAGTAGAACGAGCCGTCTTGATTCGCGATGAACTCGACCGTGCCGGCGCCGACATAGCCGACGGCCTTCGCCGCAGCAACGGCTGCCTCGCCCATCGCGCGGCGGCGTTCTTGCGTCATGCCGGGCGCCGGCGCTTCTTCCAGCACTTTCTGGTGGCGGCGCTGCACCGAGCAGTCGCGCTCGAACAGGTAGACGCAATTGCCCTTCGTATCAGCAAACACCTGGATCTCGATGTGGCGCGGACGCGTCAGGTATTTCTCGACGAGCACCTTGTCGTCGCCGAAGCTGTTGATCGCTTCACGCTTGCAGGATTCGAGCGCGGCCTTGAAGTCGGCGCTCTTCTCGACGATGCGCATGCCCTTGCCGCCGCCGCCGGCGCTGGCTTTCAGCAGCACCGGGTAGCCGATCTTGTCGGCCTGCGCCTGCAGGAAGTCGGCATCCTGCGTATCGCCGTGATAGCCGGGCACCAGCGGCACATCGGCCTTTTCCATCAACGCCTTGGCGGCGGACTTGGAGCCCATCGCGCGGATCGCGGACGCGGGCGGGCCGATGAAGACGAGGCCGGCTGCTGCACAGGCTTCGGCGAAATCTTCGTTTTCAGACAGGAAGCCGTAACCGGGATGGATGGCTTGCGCGCCGGTGGCCAGCGCAACTTCGATGATCTTGTCGGCGCGCAGGTAGCTTTCCTTCGCCGGCGCCGGCCCGATCAATACGGATTCGTCGCACACGGCGACATGTTTGGCATTGGCATCCGCCTCCGAATAGACTGCGACGGTCTTGACGCCGAGCCGATGTGCGGTAGCGGCCACGCGGCAAGCGATTTCGCCGCGGTTTGCTATCAGGATCTTGGTGAACATTTCTTGTCTCTCTTCAGGGAATGTCGGTTATGGGTGGCAACGCTTTTCCTCTTTACCCCTCCTCCTTCGTAAGGAGAAGGTTGCGATGGAAGCGATGCGTCGGTACGCATGGAGGCGTTCGATCGAACGCCCTGCTTCCATCCTGCCCTTCCGACGCTTGACGGCGGAAGGGGTACATCCTTTACTGGTGTGCGTGTTCGGCGTGTTGCGAGTGTTCGGCGTGCTCTTCGATCTGCACTTCCTTCGAATGCATGCCAAGCTTGGCCAGCAGTTCACGGTCCGCATCGACATCCGGATTGCCCGTCGTCAGCAGCTTCTCGCCATAGAAAATCGAATTCGCGCCGGCGAGGAAGCACATCGCCTGCACCGCATCGCCCATCTCGCGGCGGCCGGCCGACAGGCGCACGCGTGCCTTCGGCATGGTGATGCGCGCGACGGCGATGGTGCGCACGAATTCCAGCGGGTCGATCTTGTCGGTGCCGTGCAGCGGCGTGCCTTCGACCTGCACCAGGTTGTTGATCGGGACCGATTCCGGATACGGGTCCATGTTGGCGAGCTGCGCGATCAGGCCGGCGCGCTGGCGGCGCGATTCGCCCATGCCGACGATGCCGCCGCAGCAGACCTTGATGCCGGCGCCGCGCACCTTCTCCAGCGTGTCGAGGCGGTTCTCGTAGTCGCGCGTACTGATGATGTTGTTGTAGAACTCGGGCGCGGTGTCGAGGTTGTGGTTGTAGTAGTCGAGGCCGGCGGCTTTCAGGCGCTCTGCCTGGCCGTCTTCCAGCATGCCCAGCGTGGCGCAGGCTTCAAGGCCGAGTTCCTTCACGCCGCGCACCATGGCTTCGACGTGGTCGAGGTCGCGGTCTTTCGGGCCGCGCCAGGCGGCGCCCATGCAGAAGCGGGTCGCACCCTGTTCCTTCGCGGCGCGCGCGGCAGACAGCACGGTTTCCAGTTCGAGCAGCTTCTGCGCCTGCACACCGGTGTCGTAACGCGCGGCTTGCGGGCAGTAGCCGCAATCCTCGGGGCAGCCGCCGGTCTTGATCGACAACAGCGTAGCGAGTTCGACCTGGTTCGGGTCGAAGTTCTCGCGATGCACTTGCTGCGCGCGGAACAGCAGGTCGTTGAACGGCAGCTCGAACAGCGCGACGACATCGTCCACCGGCCAGCGTTGCGCGGCGATGGCTTTCACGGCGGCGGGCGTGGGGAGGGTTTGGAAGCTTACGGGTTGCAGCGACATGACAGCATTTCCTTCTGATGAATTCATGGGTTCGTTGTGCGGCCTGCCGGGGCGGGCCATCCGGGCAGGCTGGTGAAATCGAGATGCGCCGCAGCCACCGCCGGCAGCGCGACGAGCAGGCGCGGCATGCAGCCGAGCAAGGGCGCAGGCAAACGCGACGTGAGCGCTTCGATGTTGTCCATGCCGTGGCGCATGTTGATGTCGACGACATTGGCGACCCAACCCGCCAGCGTGAGGCCGCGTGCCTGGATCGCATCGGCGGTCAGCAGCGCATGGTTGAGGCAGCCGAGCCGCAGGCCGACCACCATGACCACCGGCAGTCCGAGTTGTTGCGCGAGGTCGGCGGTATCGGCATGCGCCGACAGCGGCACGCAGAATCCGCCGACGCCTTCCACCACGACGGCATCCGCCTGCGCGGCGACCTTTGCATAGCAATCGAGGATGCGGCCGATGTCGATGGTGACGTTTTCCTGCATGGCGGCGATGTGCGGTGCGGTGGCGTCGCGCAGCAGGTAGGGCGTGGTCAGCTCGCGCGGCAGCTTGACGTTGGCTGCCTCGGCAAGCCAGTCCACGTCTTCGTTGTGCCATTCGCCGTCGTGCAGCTCGGCGCCGGCCGCGATCGGCTTCATGCCGGCCGTGCGCAGGCCGGACTGCACCAGCGCATGCAGCAGCGCGCTCGATGTCAGCGTCTTGCCGATTTCCGTGTCGGTGCCGGTGACGAAATAAGCAATTGGTGAGGCGATAGGTGCACTCATGTGTTGCCCTCCCTTTCCAGCGCATTGATGGCGCCGGCCAGGCGCATCACATCTTCGGCGGTGTGCGACGCCGACAAGGTGATGCGCAGCCTGGCGGTATTCGCGGGTACGGTCGGCGGACGGATCGCCGGTACCCAATAGCCTTGTTCGTGCAGTGAGGCTGCGGCGCGCAAGGCGTCGTCGTTGGCGCCGATCACCACCGGCTGGATCGCAGTCTGCGAATCGAACCGCTGCCAGCGTTGCAATGCGAGCGTGTCTTGCAGCAGCCTGATCAGCTCTTGCAGATGCACGCGGCGCGCACGGCCTTCCTCGCCGTCGATGATGTCGAGCGAGGCCAGCAGCGCGTGCGCCAGCGCCGGTGCGGCAGCCGTAGTGTAGATGTAGGGGCGCGCGCGCTGCAGCAGGAATTCGATTGCCGTCTCGTGCGCGGCGACGAACGCGCCGCCCACGCCGGCCGCCTTGCCGAGCGTGCCCATATAGACGATGTATGGCGACTTCAGGCCGAGATGTTCGAGCGCACCGCGGCCATGTTCGCCCAGCACGCCGAAACCATGTGCATCGTCGATCACCAGCCACGCACCATGCGCTTCGCACAGCGCGGCAAGTTCGCGCAGCGGCGCGAGGTCGCCGTCCATGCTGAATACCGAATCGGTCACCACGATCTTCGTGCGTGCAGTGCTGGCCTTGAGCATCGCCTGCAAGGAAGCGCTGTCGCCGTGCGGATAGACGCGCACCTTGGCGCGCGAAAGCCGCACACCATCGATCAGCGAAGCATGGTTGAGTGCTTCGGAAAAAATGTCCGAGTCCTTGTCGGCCAGCGTCGACAGGATGGCGAGGTTGGCCATGTAGCCGGTGCAGAAATACAGCGCGCGGGCGGCGTCGATGCAGGGCGACATGAATTCCGCAAGACGCTCTTCCAGCTGCGCATGCGCAAGCGAATGGCCGCTGATGAGGTGCGAGGCGCCGCTGCCTGCGCCATAGCGCGCCGCGCCTTCGCGCAGTGCCTCGACGACCAGCGGATGCGCGGCAAGGCCGAGGTAATCGTTGCTGCAGAAAGCGAGCATGTTGCGGCCGTCCACGCCGACATGCGGCGCGCAGGGCGTTTCCGCAATGCGACGACGGCGGCGCAGGCTCTGCGCATCGAGGTGCTGCAATTCGCGTTCGAGGGAGGCAAGCAGCTCCATCAGTTGTCTCCCAAGACGTTGTTGAATACCGAGATCGTGCGCTGCGCGAGGCCTTCGATTTCCTCGTCGTCGAGGATGTACGGCGGCATCAGGTAGACCGTATTGCCGATCGGACGCAGCAGCAATTCCTGTTGCAGCGCTTCGGTGAAGAAGCGGCGCGAGAAGGTCGCTGCCTTTGTCGTGTCTTGAATGACCGCATCGAAGGCCCAGATCATGCCGCGATTGCGGAAGTGCTTCACGCGCGCATCGTCGATCAGGGGCTGCAAAGCTTGGGTGAGGCGTTCAGCCTTGGCACGATTACTGTTCAGCACATCGTCTTCCTCGAAGATCTCGAGCGTCGCCAGCGCGGCGCGGCAGGCGAGCGGATTGCCGGTGTAGGAATGCGAATGCAGGAAGCCGCGTCGCACGTCGGCATCGTAGAAAGCCTGGTAGATCGCATCGCGCGTCATCACCAGCGACAGCGGCAGGTAGCCGCCGGAAACGCCCTTGGAGAGGCAGACGAAATCCGGCCATACTGCCGCCTGCTCGCATGCGAAGAAGGTGCCGGTGCGTCCGCAGCCGACCGCGATTTCATCGGCGATCATGTGCACCTGGTTACGATCGCACAAGGCGCGCACCTGCTTCAGGTAGGACGGATCGTGCATCGCCATGCCGGCCGCGCCTTGCACCAGCGGCTCGACGATGACGGCGGCGATGCGGCCCTCGCGCTGCTGCAGCAACGCTTCCAGTGCACGGGCGGCAACGTCGGCCGCCGTTTCGCCTTCCTTCGCCTGCCGCGCATCGGGGCTCATCACCACATGCGCCTGCTGCAGCATCGGGCCGTAGGCATCACGGAAGATCGCGACATCGGTCACTGCCAGCGCACCGATGGTTTCGCCATGGTAGCTGCCTTGCAGGCAGACGAATTCGCGCTTGTCCGGCTGGCCGATGTTGCGCCAGTAATGAAAGCTCATCTTCAGCGCGATCTCGACGGCGGAGGCGCCGTCGGAGGCATAGAAGCAATGGCCGAGCACATTGTTGGTGAGCGCCGACAGGCGCTCGGACAATTCCACCACCGGCGCATGCGTGAAGCCGGCGAGCATGGCGTGCTCCAGCCGGTCGAGCTGGTCTTTCAATGCGGCGTTGATGCGCGGATTGGCGTGGCCGAACAAATTGACCCACCAGGAACTGATGGCATCGAGATAACGCCTGCCGTCGGTATCGAACAGCCATGCGCCGCGGCCATGGCTGACCGGCACCAGCGGCACGGACTCGTGATGCTGCATCTGGGTGCACGGATGCCAGACGCTCTGCAGGCTGCGTGCGACCCAATCGGATTGTTGCGATGACTTCAAGTACTGCTCCAGAGACTTCTTTTTTACACCATGACTGCCCCGCTTCCAGGGAGTCGCCTTGGGAATCCGGGCGGGGAACGTCTGCAACATTTCAATGTGTGCGGCGTCCGCCGTAAAAATTTCCCATCTGCGCAAACATCGCGGGCAAAGGCTTTTATCCTGCAATTTGCATCAGGTCCCCACCCGGATTCCCGAGGCGACTTCCTGGAAGCGGGGCAGTCTACTCATCCCAGCCAGTTCGGTTTGCGCTTTTCGAGGAAGGAGCGCACGCCTTCCTTGCCTTCGTCGGAACTGCGGATATCCGCGATCCGTTCGGCGGTATCGGCAATCAGTTCAGCGGTCAGCGGTTTGCCGGCGACATCTTGCACGAGGCGTTTGGCCTCCTTGACGGCGTTCGGGCTGTTGGTCACGAGCGCCTTGACGATGTCGGCAGTCATCGCGTCGAGGTTGTCGGGCGATGCCAGTGCGTGCACGAAGCCGATGCGGTGGGCTTCGTGCGCGGAGAAACGTTCCGCAGTAAGAAAATACCGCCGCGCGGCATTTTCGCCCATCCCGCGAATTACGTAGGGTGAGATTGTCGCAGGAATAAGGCCGAGCTTGACCTCGGACAGGCAAAAATTCACCGGTTCCGCAGCGATGACAATATCGCAAGCCGCAACCAGCCCCATGCCGCCGGCATAGCAGTCGCCTTGCACTTTTGCCACGACCGGCTTGGGGCAGGCATAAATGGTACGCAGCATTTCCGCGAGCTGGCCGGCATCGGCCAGGTTTTCCTCATGGGTGTAACCGGCCATCTTTTTCATCCAGTTGAGGTCGGCGCCGGCGCAGAAGGCGGGGCCGTTGGCGGCCAGCACGATCGTTCGTATGTCTGCATTGCCGCCGAGTTCGCGGAAGGCGCGGGTGATTTCCTCGATCGTCGTTTCATTGAATGCATTCCGTACGTCGGGGCGGTTCAAAGTCACGCGCCCCACCATGCCGTCAACGACGGTCTCAATCGTGCTGTAGCTCATTGCTTTCCTCGCGTAGCCTGGGGTTTGCCGTCAGATCCGGAACACGCCGAACTTCGTCTCGGCTATCGTCGCATTCAACGACGCCGACAAGCCCAGCCCGAGCACCATGCGCGTATCGGCCGGGTCGATCACGCCGTCGTCCCACAGCCGCGCCGACGCGAAATACGGATGTCCCTGATGCTCGTACTGATCGCGGATCGGCGCCTTGAACGCTTCTTCTTCTTCCTTGCTCCAGGAACCGCCCTTGCCTTCGATGCCGTCGCGCTTGACGGTCGCCAGCACGGATGCCGCCTGTTCTCCGCCCATCACCGAGATGCGCGCGTTCGGCCACATCCACAGCATGCGCGGCGAGAAGCCGCGGCCGCACATGCCGTAGTTGCCGGCGCCGAAGCTGCCGCCGATGATCACGGTGAACTTCGGCACTGCGGCGGTGGACACCGCCGTCACCATCTTCGCGCCATTGCGCGCAATGCCTTCATTCTCGTACTTGCGGCCGACCATGAAGCCGGTGATGTTCTGCAAAAAGACCAGCGGAATCTTGCGCTGGCAGCACAGCTCGATGAAGTGCGTGCCTTTCAATGCAGATTCAGAGAACAGGATGCCGTTGTTGGCGATGATCCCCACCGGCATGCCGAAGATGTGCGCGAAGCCGCACACCAGCGTGGTGCCGTAGCGCGCCTTGAACTCGTCGAATTCGCTGCCGTCGACGATGCGGGCGATGACTTCGCGCACATCGAAGGGCTTGCGGGTATCCACGGGAATCACGCCATACAGCTCGCGCGCATCGTACTTCGGTTCCACCGGTTCGCGCAGCACCAGCTGATGCGGCTTCTGGCGGTTGAGGTTGGAGACGATGGTGCGCGCAATCGACAGCGCATGCATGTCGTTCTGCGCCAGATGGTCGACCACGCCGGACAGGCGCGTATGCACATCGCCGCCGCCCAGGTCTTCCGCACTCACCACTTCACCGGTCGCTGCCTTCACCAGCGGCGGGCCACCGAGGAAAATCGTCCCCTGCTCTTTCACGATGATGGATTCGTCGCTCATCGCCGGCACATAGGCGCCGCCGGCGGTGCAGGAACCCATCACCACCGCGATCTGCGGAATGCCCTTGGCCGACAGGTTGGCCTGGTTGTAGAAGATGCGGCCGAAGTGGTCGCGGTCGGGGAAGACTTCATCCTGGTTCGGCAGGTTGGCGCCGCCCGAATCGACGAGGTAGATGCACGGCAGGTTGTTCTGGTCGGCGATCTCTTGCGCGCGCAGGTGCTTCTTCACCGTCATCGGGTAATAGGTGCCGCCCTTGACCGTCGCATCGTTGCAGACGATCACGCATTCCTGGCCCGACACGCGGCCGATGCCGGTGATGACGCCGGCGCAG
>DASVLM010000293.1:0-14102 GCA_036384875.1 Noviherbaspirillum sp. | reverse complement strand
CGGCAGCGTCGGTTCCTGTCGGCGCAACGCGGCGTCGCGAATCATTTCTGCCATCGCGGATGCCATTTCCAGGCGCCCTCGAAACTTCAGTGCCAGTACCATCTGGTCGAGCGGTGCAGCATAGTCGACTGCGGCGATCGTCGCATCGAATGCGGTCTGCCGCTGCTGGCATTCACCACAGAGTGTCTCCGCGCTGCCAGCCGTGATCGGCAGCGCGCATTGCCGGCAGCGCATGGCATCCCGCTGGAAATATTGTCGGCGGCAATCATCGCACAAGGTTTTCTGCTGTGTGCGTCCACACAGGGCGCATGCAGAGGGCAGCAATGCAGGGGCATGTGCGAGCAGGCGGTGCGTCCAATGGCGCAGGCTGGAAAGCATGGAGCGGGCGAATCATCAAGCGTGTAAACTCGGGCATTATCGCATTGCCTTGCACAAGCTTCCCGTGTCCCAGATTCCTTCCTCCGACGGCTCACTGAGCGCCCCCATCGACATGCGGCATGTCCGTCGCGTGTTCTCTCACCCGACACGCGTGGCCGAGTCCGATTTCCTGCGCCGCGAAATCGCGCAGCGCATGCATGAACGACTTGCGCTGATCAAGATCCAGCCGCGCCAGGTGCTCGATGCAGGTTGCGGGGAAGGCGCCGACCTTCCGCTGCTGCAGCAATACTACACAGATGCGCAGGTGCTGGGTATCGATGCGTCGCCGGCCATGCTTGATATTGCACGCAAGCGTCAGGCCGATGCGTCATCGTCGATGCAGCGGTTGCTGTCGAAACTGTTGCCGGCGAGCCTGGCGGCGCAGGCGAGAGGCGCGTCCGTGCTGTGCGCCGACTTCGCCCAATTGCCGCTCGCGCCGAATTCCGCGGATCTCGTATGGTCGAATCTTGCGTTGCACTGGCATCCCCAACCGGATCGCGTGTTTGCCGAATGGCGCCGTGTCCTGCGCGTAGATGGCTTGCTGATGTTTTCCTGTTTCGGACCGGATACCTTCAAGGAAATTCGCGCCGCTTTTGCCGAGGCCGACTCGACGCCGCACGCGCTTCCTTTTGTCGACATGCACGATTTCGGCGACATGCTCGTGAATGCCGGTTTTTCCACCCCGGTGATGGATATGGAAGTGATTACCGTGACTTATTCGTCGGTGGAAAAACTGCTCGCCGATGTACGCGCATGGGGCGGCAATCCGCTTGCTGACCGACAGAAGGGACTGACCGGGCGCCATGCGTGGAAACGAATGCGGGATGCGCTGGAAGGAAAACGTCGCAGCGACGGCAAAATTCCTCTCACTTTCGAGATTATTTACGGCCACGCCTTCCGGCCTGTACCAAAAACCACATCGTCTGGAGAATCCATCATCCGACTTGATTTGCGGAAAAGATGATCTGGATCATTTACGAAGAAAACCCTTTAGATGCAAGCAATTACGCGGGTTCAGGGCGTTTGGAGTGGCAAAAAAGGCAACCGTTTTTTAGCGGAAAATAGCCACCAAAACCGTGCCGAACCGCACAAATACTAGGTTTTTCGCAGTCCACTGCGCTTGATAACGAGAAGGATTCAGACTTATACTTCCGTGGTTTTGCGCATTCTGAAACGGTCGTTTGCAAAAACGTCGGGGTGTGCTGTTGTTTGATTGCAACAAAACGGGTGCGGTGCAACAAAATTTTTACTGTGCCGGTTTCGGTGATGCGATGGCAGTTTCGCACTCCGGAGTGCAATCGAACGGCATCAAGATCGAAGTCAATCGGTAATTTGCCGAATGGAAACGATACAGGCTGGTGCGGGAGTGAAAATGCGCGCTTGTGTCGGACAGATAAAACAGAATTCCAATCTAAGGCTTTTGAGGAAACTATGAAACTTGCGAAGCGCCTTCAATCCTTGATGCTCGGTGCGTCGCTCCTGGCGGCCGGCATGCCGTCATGGGCGGTTGTCGACAGCCCGGGCGGTCCAGCGGTACGCGAAATGACTTTCCAGCCGCCGGTCACCAAGATCGCGGAAGAAATCTATTCGCTGCACAACATGATGCTGATCATCTGCCTGGTGATTTTCATCGGCGTGTTCGGCGTGATGTTCTATTCCATCCTCAAGCACCGCAAGTCAGTCGGTCACCGGCCGGCAACCTTCCACGAAAGCACCGCCGTCGAAATCGCCTGGACTGTCATTCCATTCCTGATCGTCATCGGCATGGCGCTGCCCGCCACCAAGACCGTTGTGGCAATGAAGGACACCTCCAATGCCGACATCACCATCAAGGCTACCGGCATGCAGTGGAAGTGGGGCTACGACTACCTGAAAGGCGACGGCGAGGGCATCTCCTTCCTGTCCGCTCTGTCCACGCCGCGTGAGCAGATAGTCGATCCGACCAAGACCAAGGACGACAATTACCTGATCGAAGTCGACAATCCTGTCGTGGTTCCGGTCAACAAAAAGATTCGCCTCATTACCACGGCAAACGACGTGATCCACTCCTGGACCATTCCGGCGTTCGGCGTGAAGCAGGATGCGATCCCGGGCTTCGTGCGCGACACCTGGTTCCGCGCTGAAAAGATCGGCACCTATCGCGGCAACTGCGTGGAACTGTGCGGCAAGGAACACGCCTTCATGCCTATCGTCGTCAATGTCGTCAGCGATGAAGACTACAAGAAGTGGGTCGACGGCAAGAAGAAGGAAATGGCGGCCAAAGCCGATGATCCGAACAAGGTCTGGACCATCGACGAACTGAAGCAGCGCGGCGAGAAGGTCTATGCTGCCAACTGCGTGGCTTGCCACCAGGCTAACGGAAAGGGCGTGCCCGGTGCATTCCCGGCGCTCGACGGTTCTGCGATCGTGAACGGCCCGAAGGCCGGGCAAATCGATCGTGTGCTGAACGGCAAGGGCGGCATGCCGGCATGGAAGGGCGTGTTGTCGGATACCGACATCGCCGCCGTCATTACCTACACGCGTAACAACTGGTCCAACAAGGCCCAGGAAAATATTGTTCAACCGGCTGAAGTGCTGGCTGCGCGCAAGTAACTGAATCCAGGAGATTGATATGAGCACCACCGTAGTTGATCACGCCCACGATCACTCCCACGACCACGCGCACGACCATCCCCATGGCTGGCAGCGCTGGTTGTTCGCTACCAATCACAAGGACATCGGTACGATGTACCTGCTGTTCTCCTTCATCATGCTGCTGTCCGGCGGCGTGCTCGCACTGTTGATCCGTGCCGAACTGTTCAAGCCCGGCCTGCAGCTGTTCCAGCCTGAGGTGTTCAACCAGTTGACCACCATGCACGGCCTCATCATGGTGTTCGGCGCGATCATGCCGGCCTTCGTCGGTTTCGCCAACTGGATGATCCCGCTGCAGATTGGCGCGTCCGACATGGCGTTCGCCCGCATGAACAACTTCTCGTTCTGGCTGCTGCCGCCTGCCGCAATGCTGCTGGTCGGTTCGTTCTTCGTTCCGGGCGGCGCCACTGCTGCCGGCTGGACGCTGTACGCGCCGCTGTCGACCCAGATGGGCATCGGCATGGACATGGGTATCTTCGCGATGCACATCATGGGTGCGTCGTCGATCATGGGTTCCATCAATATCATCGTCACCATCCTGAACATGCGCGCTCCCGGCATGACGTTGATGAAGATGCCGATGTTCTGCTGGACCTGGCTGATCACCGCCTACCTGCTGATCGCCGTGATGCCGGTTCTGGCTGGCGCGATCACCATGACCCTGACCGACCGCCACTTCGGCACCTCGTTCTTCAATGCTGCCGGCGGCGGTGACCCGGTCATGTACCAGCACATCTTCTGGTTCTTCGGCCACCCCGAGGTGTACATCATGATTCTGCCGGCGTTCGGCATCGTGTCGCACATCATCCCGGCCTTCGCGCGCAAGCCGCTGTTTGGCTATGCATCGATGGTGTACGCAACCTCCTCGATCGCAATCCTGTCGTTCATCGTCTGGGCGCACCACATGTTCACCACCGGCATGCCGGTGACCGGTCAGTTGTTCTTCATGTACGCGACGATGCTGATCGCAATCCCGACCGGCGTGAAGGTGTTCAACTGGATCGCCACGATGTGGAAGGGTTCGATGACCTTCGAAACCCCGATGCTGTTCGCTGTCGGCTTCATCTTCGTGTTTACGATGGGTGGCTTCACCGGCCTGATCCTGGCAGTGACACCGATCGACATCCAGATGCAGGATACTTATTATGTGGTGGCGCACTTCCACTACGTGCTGGTTGCCGGTTCGCTGTTCGCACTGTTCGCCGGCTTCTATTACTGGGGTCCGAAGTGGACAGGCCACATGTACAACGAAGCGCGCGGCAAGTTCCACTTCTGGGGCTCGATCATTACCTTCAACGTCACGTTCTTCCCGATGCACTTCCTCGGGTTGGCCGGCATGCCGCGCCGCTATGCCGACTACCCCGCACAGTTCACGGACTTCAACATGATCGCGTCGATCGGCGCCTTCGGCTTTGGCCTGATGCAGGTGTATTTCCTGCTCGCAGTTGTGCTGCCGGCATACAAGGGCGGTGCGAAGGCGGCAGACAAGCCTTGGGAAGGCGCGGAAGGCCTCGAGTGGACCGTGCCGAGCCCGGCGCCGTTCCATACCTTCGAAGTGCCGCCGACCGTCAAGTAATGTGAAAAGCAGGATGGGTGAAAGCCCATCCTGATTTGTATGACCGAACCGAAGAAGCCAAACAACCTCAAGACAGCCCTGATCCTGGCAACGATTGCGCTGATGTTTTTCATCGGCATATTCGTCAAGCAAGTCTGGCTGCGTTGATATGAGCAACGAGCAGGGAAACTGGGCCAGGCAGTTGAACCGCCAGATGCTGCGCAAGCTGATGGTGGTGGCAGTGATGATGTTCGGTTTCGGATACGCGCTCGTTCCGGTCTACAGGAAGATTTGCGAGGTTACCGGCGTCAACATCCTTACGCCTAAAGATGCAACGGTGGCGGAGGGTGGCAACACTCAGGTCGACAAAACACGTACTGTCACGATCGAGTTCGATGCCAATGCACAGGGACCTTGGCGTTTCCGCCCGACGCAGTCGAGTATGCAGGTGCATCCGGGCGAGATGGCGCAGGTTGTATATGAAGTGGTGAACACGCAGGCGAGGGCGATCGATGCGCAAGCGATCCCCAGCTACGCGCCGCAGCAGGCAGCGGCCCATTTCAAGAAGGTGGAATGCTTTTGCTTCAAGCAACAAACGCTTGGTCCGAACGAGGCGAAGCAGATGCAGGTGGTGTTTTACATCGACCCTGCGCTGCCGAGGGATGTGAAGACGATTACACTGTCTTACACGTTTTTCGAAGTCAACGGATCGGGAAAGAAGACGGGCTGAAGCATGGATGATTTGAAAAAGGCGGCGCAGCGCAAAGCGTCCTTCGGTGCCACGATGAAGGCGGTGCTCTGGTCGTTTTTCGGTGTACGCAAGAAAAGTGACTACGAAAAAGATGCTCAACAGCTCAATCCGGTGCATGTGATTATCGCCGGCTTGATCGGTGCCCTGATTTTTATCGCGACGCTGATCCTGATCGTCAAGAGCGTCGTTGGCAAATGATTTGAAATTTTTGCATTTGGGAGATGGAGATGAGTTCTAAGCAAGGTAGCGCGCCTTACTACTTCGTGCCCGGCCCGTCCAGGTGGCCGGTGCTGGCGGGTGCATCGCTGCTGTTGACGATGGCAGGCGCATCCGCCTGGGTCAATGGCGTGAGCTGGGGGCCAGTTGCCAACATCGCGGGCATCATCGCGTTGCTGGTCGTGCTGTACAACTGGTTCGGCGACGCTATCGCAGAATCGGAAGGCGGTCTGTATAACAACCGCATTGATACCTCCTTCCGCTGGAGCATGAGCTGGTTCATCTTCTCTGAGGTCATGTTCTTCGCAGGTTTCTTCGGCGCGCTGTTCTACGCCCGCAGCATTACGCTGCCGTGGCTTTCCGACATCGACCACAAGATTCTGTGGCCCGATTTTGCTGGGGAGTGGGGTAACACACCGGCAGGCACGATCGAGCCGTTCTCGAAGATGGGCCCGTTCCCCATCCCGACGATCAATACCGCGCTGCTGCTGACTTCCGGTGTGACGCTGACGATTGCTCACCATGCCTTGCGTGCCGGCCAACGTGGCAAAACTGCATTCTGGTTGTTCGCGACGATCGTGCTCGGTGCAACGTTTATGGGCTTCCAGGCGTATGAATACATGCACGCCTACCATGAATTAAACCTGAAGCTGACCTCCGGCATCTACGGCTCCACCTTCTTCATGCTGACCGGCTTCCATGGTTTCCATGTGACGCTGGGCGCGATCATGCTTGCAGTTGTGCTGGTGCGCGTAATGAAAGGTCACTTCACGCCGGAGCATCACTTCGCATTCGAAGGTGCTGCATGGTATTGGCACTTCGTCGACGTCGTCTGGCTCGGTCTGTACGTCGTGGTGTACTGGCTGTAATCGATGCCGATATAAAAAAAGCCGCACTTCGGTGCGGCTTTTTTACTGAAGGGTGCAGGATGTGCTGGCCTGCGCAGATTCCGTAGATAGGCTGCCTCAGCGAATGCCGGTCGGTTGAATCCAGCCAAGGCGATTGGCGATCAGGATCAGGATGAACAATGCAATCGAGAATCCTACCCGGAATGCGAGTGCTTTTACGGTGCGGTTGCTCTTGCCTTTGTCCTTCATCAGGAATACGAGAGCGGAGCCAAGGCTGGCAAGGATGAGAACAAACGCGATGGCAACCAGGATTTTCATGGCTAGACCGGCTCCGGCTAAATCGGAGTGGAATACGTGGAAAGAGTGACATTGTAATGCGATTCGTGTTCCGCTTTCGCTGGATTCCGTTTGTCGCTGCAGTAGTGGTTGCTGCCATTGGAATTGCATTGGGGCACTGGCAGACGCGGCGCGCGCACGAAAAGGAAGCGATTGACGTCTCTATCCAGGAGCGAGGGGCCATGCCGGTGTTGGATCTGAATGCCGCGCTGCCGGAAGCCAATGCTGAATTCAGGCGTGCAACGGTGCGCGGCCGATTCATGGCCAATTGGCCGGTTTATCTCGACAATCGCCCTTATGACGGTGCTGCCGGTTTCTATGTCCTGATGCCGTTTCGCATCGCAGATACCAACGAGCATATGCTTGTTGCCCGCGGTTGGGTGCAGCGCAATCCAATCGATCGTGCAAAGTTGCCCTCGATCCCGGTGCCCGAGGGAACGGTACAGCTGCAAGGCGTATTGCGCCGTGATGCTGGACATGTGATGGAGCTTGGTGCTTCAGGGCCGCTTCAGCCTGGGGTCATTGTGCAGAACGCGGATGCAGCAAGCGTCGCGCAGGCTACCGGACTCAAGATGGTTCCGCTCATGTTGGAGCAGACAAGCGACACGCAAGACGGCTTGGTGCGCGACTGGCCGACGCCGTCAGCAGGCGTAGACCGGCATCGCGGTTATGCGTTCCAATGGTATGGGTTGGCCGCAACCGCATTGATATTTTTCGTAGTGACAGGATTTCGTCGTGGAACAAGCTAAGCCGCAGTCCAGGGAGCAATGGAAACTTTTCCTCATCATCGCCATTTGCGCGGCGCCGATGATCGCCTCCTATTTCACCTATTACGTGATCAAGCCGGAAAGCCGCACCAATTACGGTACCTTGCTCGATCCGCGCAAATATCCGATCCCAACGTCGCTGGCGACCGCAACGCTTGCCGGTCAGCAGACTTCCCTGGAGGCGTTCAAGGGCAAGTGGATCATGCTGCTGGTCAATGGGGGCAATTGCGACGAGGCGTGCCGTACCAAGCTCTACGATATCCGCCAATTGCGCCTTACGCAGGGCAAGGATATGGACCGCATCGAGCGAGTCTGGCTGATTACCGACAAGGAGCCGCTCGATACGACGCTGATGCGCGAATACGACGGCACCCACATGTTGCGCACGAATCCCGAGGCCGTGAAAGCCTGGCTGCCGGTCGATGAGAACACGGCACCGTCCGACCACATTTACCTCATCGATCCGCTTGGCAACCTCATGATGCGTTATCCCAAGGATGCCGACCCCAACAAGATCAAGCGCGACCTCGTGAAGCTGCTCAAAGCTTCGCGTATAGGATGACCTCATGCTGATCCAGCTCGCCATCACCGGATTATTGGTAGCAATGCTGCCGCTTGCCATCGTGTGGGTGTCGCGCGATACGGACAAGTATCGCAAGCTGGCATGGGTGACGCTGTTCCTCACCTTCGACCTCATCATGTTCGGTGCTTTCACTCGCCTGACGGATTCCGGCCTTGGCTGCCCGGACTGGCCTGGTTGCTATGGGCAGGCGAATCCGCTGCAGGCGCACGAGCACATCAGTGCTGCGGAAGCGGCGATGCCAACCGGCCCGGTAACGGTACTGAAAGCCTGGATCGAAATGATTCACCGTTATCTCGCCATGAGTGTCGGTGTGCTTATCATCGCTCTCATGGTCATCGCATGGCGCGCCTGGCTCAAGTCAGGGCGTCGCGATAGAAGGTTCGCCCCGCTATTGCCAACCTTGTTGTTCGGATTCGTTTGCTTGCAGGGGGCGTTTGGCGCGTGGACCGTGACGTTGAAATTGCAGCCGGTAATCGTTACCACGCACCTGTTGCTCGGAATGACGTTGATGGCCTTGCTCACCTGGTTCGCCGCTCGCCAGGCCAACCATGAGCCGATTGCTGGACAAGCGCTGAATTTGCGCCTGCCAGCCGCAGTGCTGTTGATACTGCTTGCCATTCAAATCGCTCTGGGGGGATGGGTTAGCACTAATTACGCGGCACTGGCCTGCACAGACTTCCCTTTGTGCCACGGCAACTTCGTGCCCGAAATGGATTTCAGCAACGGCTTCACCCTGTGGCGCCACTTGGGCAGGACAGCAGCCGGCGAATACCTGCCGTTTCCTGCGTTGACGGCAATTCATTGGACCCATCGCAATTTCGCCTTCATAGTCGCGGCATTCGTCGCCTGGGTCGGCCACAAGGCGCTGCGGGTCGATGGTTTGCAAAGGACAGGAAAATGGTTGCTCGTGGTTGCCGGCGTCCAGTTGGCGACCGGTATTTCGACAGTTTTCCTGAAGTGGCCGCTGGCGCTGGCGGTCGCTCATAACGGCGGAGCGGCGCTGCTCTTGCTATTAGCGGTCATGTTAAACTACAAGGCCCGTATCCCGGCGGACCGCTCCGCCGAGCGTGCCGTATCCACTCTCTCGGCCGCATGAGGTTCAAGTGACAACCCTGACTGCATATCCCAACCGTATCGCCCAGTACTGGGCATTGACCAAGCCGCGCGTAACGCAGCTGGCGGTATTTTGCGCAGTAATCGGCATGTTTCTGGCCACGCCGGAATTACCTGACTGGCACGTACTCATTGCCGCAACGGTCGGCATCTGGTTGCTTGCCGGTGCGGCCTTTGCGGTCAATTGCCTTGTCGAACGCGAGATCGACGCGCGCATGGCGCGTACCGCACGTCGCCCGATCGCACGTGGAGAAATTACGGTAATGCAGACGTTGGTGTTTTCCGGCGTTATCGGTGGCATCGGCATGTGGGTGCTGTTCAATTTTGTCAATGCACTGACCATGTGGCTGACTTTCGCCACCTTCGTTGGCTATGCGGTGATCTACACGATGATCCTTAAGCCGGCCACGCCGCAGAACATTGTCATCGGCGGTTTGTCTGGCGCAATGCCACCGGCATTGGGCTGGGCTGCAATCGCTAATGACGTGCCGATGCAGGCATGGATATTGGTGCTGATCATCTTCATCTGGACGCCGCCGCATTTTTGGTCGCTGGCACTTTACCGTAGGGATGATTACGCGAAATCGGGATTGCCAATGCTGCCCGTTACCCATGGCTTGCAGTTCACGCAATTCCATATCTGGCTGTACACCATCGCACTGGTGGCGACGACCATGCTGCCATTTGCAGTAAACATGAGCGGCCTGATCTACCTCGGCAGCGCCGCGGTGCTCGGCGCAATTTTCCTCTGGTATGCATGGCGCATGTGGAAGCATTATTCCGACTTGCTCGCACGCCAGACTTTCGCTTACTCCATCGTCTACCTGTCACTGCTGTTTGCTGCGCTGCTGGTCGACCATTACATCAAGCTGTGATGACAAGACTTTTTTCACGCGCCTTTGCTGCCGCGCTCACGCTGGTTGCAGCGATCGGACTTTCTGCTTGCGAGCAGGGCAATGGAGCCAAGGTATCCCCGGATACGGTGCAAGGCAAATTCAATAATACCGACATCACCGGACTCGACTACGGCAAGGATTTCGCGCTGCCCGACTTTAACGGCAAGATGCGCACCCTCGCTGATTTCAAGGGCAAGGCGGTGGTGGTTTTTTTCGGTTATACGCAATGTCCGGATGTTTGCCCGACAACAATGGCAGAGATGGCGACCGTGATGCAGCAACTCGGACCGCTGGCCGACAAAGTCCAGGTGCTATTCGTGACGCTCGATCCCGAACGTGATACGCCTGCCTTGTTGGCGAAATATGTGCCGTCGTTCGATCCGCGTTTTCTCGGACTGGTTGGCGACAAAGCAGCAACCGACAAGGTCGCCAAGGAATTCAAGGTGTTTTACCAAAAGGTGCCGGGCAAGCAGCCGGGAAGCTATACGCTTGACCATACCGCTGGCAGCTATGTCTTCGATCCCCAAGGCAGGATCAGGCTGTTCATCCGTCACGGCCAAGGCGCAGAGCCTATCGTGCATGATCTGAAACTACTCCTCTCATAAGGAATGTGCAGATCGGTTGCCGAAAGCACGTGGCCGCAACGGTGAAATAAAAAAGGCGCTCCGGAGAGCGCCTTTTTGTTTTTGCCGACGAACCAAGCCTCAGGCATATGCTGCGAGAGCACCTTTCATCTTCTTCAGCGCTGCGCTTTCGATCTGGCGAATGCGCTCGGCGGACACGCCGAATTCGTCAGCCAGCTCGTGCAACGTAGCACCCGAACCGTCGTCATTTGCCAGCCAACGCGCTTCGACGATGCGGCGCGAACGCGGATCAAGCTTTTCCAGCGCCGCTTCCAGTCCGTCCGATTGCAGACGGTCGTACTGGTGCGCTTCCAGCGCCTTGGTCGGTTCGCTCGCGTCCGACGAAAGATAGGCAATCGGCGCGAACTTGTCGTCCTCGTCGTCCGCCGGTGCATCCAGCGCGATGTCGTGGCCCGACATGCGGGTTTCCATTTCGATCACTTCCTCGCGCTTGACGTTGAGGGTCTTGGCGAGATCATCGACCTGAGCTGGCGTCATGGCGTCGAGGCTTTCCTTGTGGCTGCGCAGGTTGAAGAACAGCTTGCGCTGTGCCTTCGTTGTCGCAACTTTCACGAGACGCCAGTTCTTCAGGATGTACTCGTGAATCTCGGCCTTGATCCAATGAATTGCATACGATACGAGGCGTACACCCTGGTCGGGATCGAAGCGCTTTACTGCCTTCATCAAGCCGATATTGCCTTCCTGAATCAGGTCGGCATGCGGCAACCCGTAGCCCAGATAACCGCGGGCGATTGATACCACGAGCCGTAGATGCGACATCACCAGCTTTTGTGCGGCTGCGAGGTCATTCTGGTCACGCAGGCGATGTGCGAGCGATACCTCTTCCTCATGCGTAAGCATGGGAATGCGGTTGACCGACGAGATATAGGCTTCAATATTGCCCAAGCTGCCCGGGAAGCCGAGCACCAGAGCATTATTGCCCCTCGGAACCAATGCAGTCTGTGCGTTCATTCTTTCTCCTTGCTACCCCTAGCCAAAGCCGTCCGCCAATTGCGTCGACCCGGCTGGTTCAACGCTTATATTAGCACTCCCCAGAGCAGAGTGCTAATCGCCTATCTTTACCAAGCCCATAGGGAAAAAGCTATCAAAGACGCCGAGATTATTGCAACCTTTACTCTACTCCTGACACGCCAACAAAAAATTGCGTGGAGTCAAAATCCAGCTGCTTGTATCCAGGCTCTATGCAAGGCGATTGAGGTGACGCCGTACGCTGAGCAGTGCACCAGCCAAGCCGAGAAACGCGCTTGTTGCAAGCATGACAAAGGCAAACGGCCAAGAAAGCGGCATCAAGCGAAACTCGGAAGCATATAGCCTTGCAAATTCTGCAATGGCATTATTCAAAGGACCTAAAGCCAATGCCACCACACCCAAGGCCGCGACGCCAGCGCACAAGCCGAGCAAGGCGCCGCTGTAGAAAAACGGCCTGCAAATGAATGCATCGGTTGCGCCGAACAAACGGCACACTTCAATCTCTTCCCGCTGCGTCATTACCTGAAGCCGGATGGTATTGAACACCACAGCAATGACAACTACCCCAAGTGTTGCTGCGAGAAAAAGCAGGGCAAGTCTGAATACATGCAAAAGCGCTGCCAGTCTTTTCACCCAAGCCGAATCGACCTGAACGAATTCGACACCGGGCAGGGCCTTGAGTTGCGCCGCCAGCGCATCGATACGCACTGCATCTGTCGCATCCCGGAATCCCGTCAACCTGAGTACATAACCGTCCGGCAAAGGATTTTCACCAAGTGCGGTAATGGCGTCGGAGAATCCGGTTTTATCCTTCAGCAGCGTAAGGGCCTTTTCACGCGGGATGAATTCGAGTTTGCCGCTACTGCGGCTCTCCTGCACGATGCGGCGGATTTGCGGCCCTATCGCGTTCACTTGTTCTCGCGGCGTGTTTGTTGCCATAAAAATGCTGATTTCAGGCTCAACCGCCAGTTGTTCCGACAAGGGGCGCACATTTTCCAGAACTGTCAGGCCGCCGATGGGCAATGCAAGTGCGATTGCTACTACCAGCACATTGAGACTGAAACTACCGGGTGCGCGGAAGATGTGCCGGAACGCGTCCGCCAGCGCAGTCAGATGCTGACGCAGCCAGGCACTCATGCCACTGCCTCCTTCGGTGCAGCCGCCAGTCGGCCGCGTTCAAGATATACGACGCGTGCGGCGCCATTCAGAATATGCTCGTCGTGGGTTGCGATCAGGCATGTAACGCCGACGCTGTGAAAATCCTTCAATGCATCCATGACCTTGCCGGCGCTTGCGCGATCGAGGTTGGCAGTGGGTTCGTCCGCCAGAATGATTTGCGGACGATTGACGATGGCGCGCGCAATCGCGACGCGCTGTTGTTCGCCGCCGGACAGCGACATCGGATCGGATGACGCCTTGTCGGCCAGACCGACTCTGTCGAGCGCAGCCTGCGCCCGCTTGCTGGCATCGGACGCTGGTGTGCCGGTCACCAACATCGGGAGCATCACATTGGCCAGTACACTGCGGTCATTGAGCAGCGCCTGCTGCTGGAAAATCAGACCGAGCTTGCGGCGCAGGTAGGGAATACCCGACGCCTTGAGGCGGCCGATATTCTGACCGTTCACCGTTACCGAACCCGAGGTCGGCTGCTCGATGGCGGCAATCATCTTCAGCAATGTCGACTTGCCTGCGCCGGAAGGGCCGGTGAGAAAGACCAGTTCGCCCTTGCCGACGGTGAGGCTGACGTCGTCGAGCGCTTTGCTGTCGCGGCCGTAACGTTTGGAAACCTGCTGGAATTCGATCATGTCAGGAGAGCAGGGCGTCGACGAATTCTTCGGCATTGAAAGGTTGCAGGTCCTCGATCTTCTCGCCTACACCGATGAAGTAGACCGGGACCGGGCGCGTCTTCGCGATCGCAGCCAGCACGCCGCCCTTGGCGGTGCCGTCGAGCTTCGTGACAACCAGGCCGGTCAGCCGCAGGGCCTCATCGAAAGCCTTTACTTGTGCCAGCGCATTCTGGCCGGTATTGCCGTCGATAATCAACAGCACTTCGTGCGGCGCGCTGTCCATGCCCTTGCCAATCACCCGCTTGATCTTTTTCAGCTCTTCCATGAGGTGCAACTGGGTCGGCAGGCGGCCAGCGGTATCGACCATGACGACATTCACATTGCGTGCGCGCGCCGACTGCACCGCATCGAAGGCTACCGCGGCCGGATCGCCGGATTCCTGCGCGATGACGGTGACGTTGTTGCGCTCGCCCCAGATCGTGAGCTGTTCGCGCGCGGCGGCGCGGAAAGTGTCCCCGGCGGCCAGCAGAACCGACTGATGATGCGCCTGCATGTGTTTGGCAAGCTTGCCGATGGTGGTGGTCTTGCC
>DASVLM010000292.1:0-5429 GCA_036384875.1 Noviherbaspirillum sp. | reverse complement strand
GCAGGGAGCCGCGACATTGCTGCTGCTCAAGAGGTGGGGAGAGTGCCTTCTTCAGCGCCTTCGCAGGCGGCGTTGCCTCCCTTGATGAGGGATGCAGCTTGCGAACCGAGTCATCACAAAGGTCACGTTCACACTACGCTTAACATTTCAGGAGAACCCATGCTTCGTTCCGATACGCTCTTTGGCAAACGCGAAAACAACACCACGAATTCTCCCCTTGCGACCAACGCGGGCATCGTCCCCACCGGTACCGGCATCAACAAGACCATTGCCCCGATCACCAGCCCGAACGCATCCACTGGCAGCGAATCCGCACCTGCAACCGCAGAGAGCGGCAGCAAGCTGATTGTCGGCCCGAACATCAAGCTCAAGGGCGGCGAGATCACCGATTGCGACATGCTGGTTGTTGAAGGCCGTGTCGAAGCCACCATCAATGCCCGCGTGATCCAGATCGCTGAACACGGCGCGTTCAAGGGACCCGCCGAAGTCGATTTCGCTGAAATCCGCGGCGATTTCGAAGGCGAACTGACCGTGCGTCAGAAGCTGGTTATTAAATCGACCGGCAAGGTCTCCGGCAAGATCCGCTTCGGCAAGCTGGAAGTCGAAGAGGGCGGTCAGCTGTCCGGTGAAATCCAGGTCGGTACGACTAGCGCCTCCAAGGGCCTGTCCGTCGCCAAGGTCGGCTAAGGCCTCTCGGCAATCCCGATAGCTCTCCCTAACGGGATGGTTTCCGCAAAACCCGGGTGCACCTCGCGTGCCCCGGGTTTTTGTCCGTTTGCGCAACCGTGCGACAATAGCGGACTTCATTTGCAGCAAGCGTTCACGATAACAAGCGCACTACGCCATGAGCCATCCGGAATATATCCTCACCCTGTCCTGCCCTGACCACCGCGGCATCGTTCACCGTGTCTCCGGCTTCCTCGCCGAGCATGGCTGCAACATCATCGATTCCGCGCAGTTTGGGGACTCGCAGTCGCAACTGTTTTTCATGCGGGTGCATTTCGCGGCGGAAGATCCTTCGATCGGCGACGCAAAACTGCGTGCCGATTTCGATGTCGTGGCGCGTGAGCTTCAGATGAATGCGCAACTGCATGATGCGCACAAGAAGCCGCGCATGATGCTCATGGTATCGAAGATTGGCCATTGCCTGAACGACCTGCTATTCCGTTACAAGAGCGGTTTGCTGCCGGTCGAGATTCCGGCAATCGTGTCGAACCATTCGGATTTCTACCAGCTTGCCGCCAGCTACAACATTCCTTTCCATCACCTTCCTCTGGCGACCGGTGCATCGGCCGAGGCCAAGCGCGCGCAGGAAGAACGTGTGCTGGAAATCGTTCGGAACAATGACATCGATCTGGTGGTGCTCGCGCGCTACATGCAGATCCTGTCACCGGAAATGTGCTCGGCACTGAAGGGCAAGGCAATCAATATTCACCACTCGTTCCTGCCCAGCTTCAAGGGGGCGAAGCCGTATTACCAGGCGCATGAGCGCGGCGTGAAGCTGATCGGTGCCACTGCTCACTTCGTCACCAGCGATCTCGATGAAGGTCCGATCGTCGAGCAGGATGTCGAGCGCGTCGACCATGCCATGGATCCGGAGACGCTGACGGCCATCGGTCGCGACGTGGAATGCGTGGTGCTGGCAAGGGCGGTGAAGTGGTTCGTCGAGCACCGCATCCTGCTGAACGGGCACAAGACAGTCGTCTTCAAGTAGAGCGGCCGGTTCTGATTCTTACTGTTCTGGTTCTTGCTTCAACACGCGCTTCAGCCATGCGCTGATGTCGGCGACTTCTTCCTGGCATACCGAGTGCGGCATCAGATACTCGTGCCATTCGATGTCGTAGCCGAGGCCTTTCAGGATATCGCGCGATTTTTCGGCACGGTGGATCGGAACGATAGGGTCGCTACGTCCGTGTGCGAGGAAAATGGGCGTGTCCTTGTTGGCATCGTGGCGTTCGTCCGCAATCACGGTATGCAACGGCAGGTAGCCCGATAGTCCGAGCAGACCCGCCAGCTTTTCCGGGTAGCGCAAGCCGGTCTGCAACGTCATTGCGCAGCCTTGCGAAAAGCCGGCGAGCACGATGCGATGCGCCGGCACGCCGCGCGCCTTTTCCTGTTCAATCAACTGCTCGACCATCGCCTGCGACGACCGCAATCCGCCTTCGTCTTCCCGGTTCACCAGGTCGACGCCGAGGATGTCATACCATGCCCGCATCACATATCCGTTATTGATGGTGACCGGCATCATCGGCGCATGCGGAAAGATGAAACGGATCGCCGGGCAGCCCGCGAGATCCAGCTCATGCACGATGGGCACGAAGTCGTTGCCATCCGCTCCAAGACCGTGCAGCCAGATGATGGAAACCCGGGGATCGGGGCCGGTGTCGAGTTGTATCGTTTCGAGGGAGGCGGCGGTCATCTTGATATGTGCAGCGTTATTGATTTGTTCTCGTCCTACTTTTGCCGCATCGCGGACTTCGGGCGGAACGCCTTGCAGACTGTTTCGTCGGTTTCGACATACGGTCCGCCGAGGAGGTCGATGCAATACGGCACGGCCGCGAAGATGCCGGGCACGAGTTGCTTGCCGTCCGCATCCTTCAGTCCTTCCAGCGTTTCCTTGATCGACTTCGGCTGGCCGGGAAGGTTCATGATCAGGCTTGCATGATCGTCATTTTCGCGGATCACGGCGACTTGCCGCGACAGGATCGCGGTCGGCACGAATTTGAGGCTGATCTGGCGCATCTGCTCGCCGAAGCCGGGCATCTCCTTGGTGCCGACGGCAAGTGTGGCTTCGGGCGTGACGTCGCGCCGCGCAGGACCGGTGCCGCCGGTGGTCAGCACGAGGTCGCAGCCGACCTGGTCGCACAGCTCGATCAGTGTTTTCTCGATCTGCGCACGGTCATCGGGAATCAGGCGCGTCTCCATGCGCCAGGGGCTGGACAGCGCGGTGCCGAACCAGTCGCGCAGTGCCGGGATGCCCTGGTCCTCGTACACACCGCTGGAGGCGCGGTCGGAGATCGACACCAGGCCGATCACCAGTTCGTCGGGATCATTCCTCGTCGGTTTCGTCATGTTCGTCCTCCTCTTGCGTCGGGGCGGGCGCGTGCAACTGCTTCAAGATCTGGAAAATTTCGCGGTAAGCCTTGGGCGGCTTGCTTTCCGCCTGCTCCTTGCGGGCATTGCGAATCAAGACGCGCAGATGCTGCACATCGACTTCCGGATATTGCTCTTTCAACTCAGTCAGCGCCTTGTCGTCGGCCAGCAGCTTGTCGCGTTTGCGTTCGATCGCATGCAGTGCCGCGGTTTCCGCCTTGGATGCGCCCTTCCAGCTGTCGATCACCTTCTGGATGGCAGCGACTTCCGCCTCTTCCAGCGTGCGCATCTTCTTGCCGACGTACTGCATCTGCCGGCGGCGGCCTTCGTGGTCCTTGATTTTCTGACATTCGAGAATCGCCTCGCGCACGTCTTCCGGCATCGGTACGCGCATGACGCGTTCCTTGGGCTGGGAAACCAGCTCTTCGCCGAGTTCCTGCAGCGCGGTCATCTCGCGTTTCAGCTGGGATTTGGAGGGGCGGTCGTATTTCTGTTCGAATTCGGCGGAGCTGAAGCCGACCGCGCCGCGATTGGGATTTACCATGATCTTTGTGAGTGGCGCAAAGCCTATGTGACAACGGCTGTTATGATAACTGTTTTAAATCGAACTTAGAAAAACAAGCCCATGAGCAAACCTGTGTTTACCTACAGCCATGACGACCTGAAACAACTGGCCGAGGATGTACTGCGTTTCGCAAAGGAAAAGGGCGCATCGGACGCCGCGGTAGAGATTAGCGAAGGAAACGGCCTGTCGGTGACTGTGCGCAAAGGCAAGGTCGAAACCATCGAGCAGAACAAGGACAAGGGCATCAGCGTGTCGGTCTACATGGGCGAACGTGGCCATGTCCGGCGCGGTAATGCCGATACTTCCGATTTTTCCCGCCAGGCGCTCGAAGATACAGTCGAGGCTGCGTACAACATCGCCCGCTTTACTGCCGAAGACGACTGCGCCGGATTGCCAGACGAGGATACGCTGGAGATGAATCCGCGCGACCTTCGTCTCTACTACCCGTGGCCGATTTCCGCGGAAGAGGCGGTCGAGATCGCGCGACGCTGCGAATCTGCCGCCTTCGACGTCGACAAGCGCATCACCAACAGCGAAGGTGCAGGCGTGTATGCCCACCAGTCGCATTTCGTGTCGGCGAATTCGCGCGGCTTCATCGGCGGCTATCCATATTCGCGCCATACGATTTCGGTGGCGCCGATTGCCGGCAGGGGCGCCGGCATGCAGCGCGACGACTGGTATTCGTCGACGCGCGATCCGAATCGCCTGGCCATGCCTGAGGATATCGGCCGCTATGCCGCCGAACGCGCATTGGCGCGACTGAATGCGCGCAAGCTCGATACCCGCAAATGCCCGGTGCTTTTCGAAGCGCCGCTAGCAGCCGGACTGCTCGGTTCTTTCGTGCAGGCCGTGTCCGGAGGCGCGCTTTACCGCAAATCCTCCTTCCTGCTCGATTCGCTCGGCAAGGAAGTATTCGCGCCACACATCAACATCGTGGAAGATCCGTATGTCATCGGCGCAGTCGGCTCTTCGCCATTCGACGATGAAGGCGTCAAAACCATGCGCCGCGATGTGGTGAAGGATGGCGTGGTGCAGGGCTATTTCCTGTCGACTTATTCCGCGCGCAAGCTGGGCATGAAGACGACGGGCAATTCGGGCGGCTCGCACAATCTGTCGATCACGTCCACATTGACCCAGCCGGGCGACGACTTCCGCGGCATGCTGAAGAAGCTCGGTACCGGCTTGCTGGTCACTGAACTGATGGGCCAGGGCGTGAATTACGTGACCGGCGACTATTCGCGCGGCGCATCCGGCTATTGGGTCGAGAATGGGGAGATTCAGTATCCGGTGGAAGAGATCACGATCGCAGGCAACCTCAAAGAGATGCTGCGGCAGATCGTTGCCATCGGTACCGATACCCTGATTCGCGGCACCAAGGAAACCGGCTCCGTCCTCATCGAAAGCATGACGATCGCCGGTAGCTGAACCAGCAAAAATACAAACCCGGGAGCTCGTCCCGGGTTTTTCTTTTCCTGCCTCAATCGTTCTCGCCTCAACCGACTGCTACCAGGTCAACCGGATCGCTACTGCTTGCAGGCGATTGACCGCCGTCTATTGTTGATTGCATCTATTGCCTGCCAGCCGCTTGCTCAAGCGACCCGCTTCACATCGGGCATGTGTGCGTCCTCGAGTGCGTCTTCCGGATCTTCGGCGTCCACCGACGACTCATTGTTGAGGCGCTTGCGCAAGCGCTCCATGTCGACGTCGCCGGTCCACTTGCCGACAACCACCGTCGCGACACCGTTGCCGACCAGGTTGGTGAGCGCGCGCG
>DASVLM010000291.1:0-4694 GCA_036384875.1 Noviherbaspirillum sp. | reverse complement strand
CCGATGGCCACGCCGAGGATGACGGGGTTCGGCCCCGCTGCTGCCAGCCAAGCGAAGCCGAAGATCGCCACTGCCTGGATCGCGCCGAATATCCACAGCGCGCGATTGATTCCCAGTTTCACCATCCAGATGCCACCAACGATGCCGCCCGCGATGCTCGCCCACAGGCCGGTGGTCTTGGCGATGACGCCGATCTGCGTCATGGTGAATCCGACATCGAGATAGAACTTGGTCGACAGCGCGGTCGCCATGCTGTCGCCGAGCTTGAACAGGAAGATGAAACCAAGCACCCAAAGCGCATTGCCCCAGCCGCCACGCTTGATGAATTCGCTGAAGGGCAGCACGACCGCCTCGCGAATGCTCTTCGGCGGCGCGCCGTAGACCTTCGGTTCGGCTACCAGCAGCGTGCAGATCAATCCGGGCAGCATGAAGGCGGCGGTGATGCCGAATACCTTGTCCCATGGCATGCGGTCGGCAAGGATCAGCGACAGCGCGCCGGGCACCAGGCCCGCCAGCTTGTAGGCATTGACGTGCAATGCCGCACCGAGGCCCTGCTCGTTGTCGGGCAGGATCTCGCGGCGATAGGCATCGATCACGATATCCTGACTGGCCGAGAGGAAGGCAATCGCCGATGCCAGGAAGGCAATCTGCGTCACCTGCGAGGCCGGATCGAGCGTGCCCATGAAGCCGATCGTGAGGAACAGCGCGGCTTGCGTCAATGCCATCCAGCCCCGCCGGCGGCCGAGCGTGGGGAAGCTGAAGCGGTCCATCAGCGGCGACCACAGGAACTTCCAGGTGTAGGGAAACATGACCAGCGCGAACAAGCCGAGCGCCTTCACGTTCAGGCCGGATTTCGCCAGCCATGCCTGCAACAGGTTGAGCAGGATGAACAGCGGCAGGCCGGAGCTGAAGCCGAGGAAGAGGATGGTCAGCATGCGGCGGTTGCAGAAGCTGCGCCAGCCTTGGTCGGGAGGTGTCTCCATTGAATCCTTGTCATTCCGGCAGCGGCAAAGCGCGCGCCGCCGGAGGTTCGTTACCGTTGTCGTTTCTTGAAGCGGAACACTGCCAGGCTGCCGCGCCAGTTCGGCAGGAAGCTGACAGGCTTTCCATCCTGCAATGCCACGCATTCGAGCACTTCGAGCCCGACGCGGTTCGCAAGTTCCTCAAAATCCTTGATTGTGGCGCAGCGCAGGTTGGGCGTGTCGTACCACTGGTAGGGCAGCGACTTCGATACCGGCATGCGTCCGCGCAGCAGGGCGACGCGATGCGGCCAGTAGGCAAAGTTGGGGAAGGACACGATGGCTTCGCGGCCGACGCGCGCGATCTCGCGCAACACGCCTTCCACGTTCTGGATCATTTGCAGCGCGGACAGGCAGAGCACGGTGTCGAAGGCATTGTCGGTAAACATCGCAAGGCCCGCTTCCAGGTCTTGCTGGATGACGGCGACACCACGGCCGATACAGACGGGAATCTTGTCGTCGTCGATCTCGACGCCGTAGCCGATGCACTGCTTGTCGGATTGCAGGTATTCCATCATCACGCCGTCGCCGCAACCGAGGTCGAGCACATGCGAGGCGGGACGCACCCAGTGCGCGATGAAGGCGAGGTCGGCGCGCAGACAGCTCAATTCGCGGAAATTCATGCGCGTCCTCCTGCGTCGATCTCGGCCCAGATGCGGTTGTAATAAGCTCGCACCGTATTCATGTAGCGAGGGTCCTCCAGCAGGAAAGCGTCGTGGCCGTGCGGCGCGGCGATCTCGGCGTACGAGACTTTGCGCTTGTTCTGGACCAGCGCCTGCACGATTTCGCGGCTGCGCTCGGGCGAGAAGCGCCAGTCGGTGGTGAAGGAGACAACGAGGAATTGCGCCTGTGTCGATGACAGCGCTTTCGCAAGATCGTCGCCGTGTTCATGTGCAGGGTCGAAGTAATCGAGCGCCTTGGTGATCAGCAAGTAGGTATTGGCATCGAAATAGGTGGAAAACTTGTCGCCCTGATAGCGCAGGTAGGACTCGATCTCGAAGTCGATGCCGTAACCGAACTGGTAATTCCCGTTGCGCAGGTCGCGACCGAATTTCTCAGCCATGCTGTCGTCGGACAGGTAGGTGATGTGGCCGACCATGCGCGCCACGCGCAAGCCGCGCTTGGGCACCACGCCATGTTCGTAGAAGTGGCCGCCATGGAAATCCGGATCAGTGAGGATGGACTGCCGCGCGACATCGTTGAACGCGATGTTTTGCGCCGACAGCTTGGGCGTCGAAGCAATCACGATGGAATGCCGCAAGCGCTCGGGAAACAGCATGCTCCAGGACAGCGCCTGCATGCCGCCAAGCGAGCCGCCCATGACGGCGGCGAATTGCTTGATGCCGAGTTCGTCGGCCAGTCGGGCCTGTGCCCGCACCCAGTCTTCGACGGTGACAACCGGGAAGTCGGCGCCGTACGGCTTCCCGGTTTCGGGATTGGTGTGCATCGGCCCGGTCGAGCCAAAACAGGAGCCGAGGTTGTTGACGCCGATGACGAAGAAACGGTCGGTATCCACCGGCTTGCCGGGGCCGACCATGTTGTCCCACCAGCCGACGTTCTTGCTGCCGTCTGCCCCTTCATACATGCCGGCAACGTGGTGCGAGGCATTGAGCGCGTGGCAGATCAGGACGGCGTTGGAACGGTCGGCGTTGAGCTTGCCGTAGGTCTCGTAGACCAAGGTGTAATCCGCAAGCGACGAGCCGCCGGAAAGTTTCAGCGGCGCGGCGAATCGCATCGATTGCGGCGTGACGATTCCGAGTGAAGACATGGTTCTCCAAGGGTGCTTGCCGCGGGCGTGCAACAAAAAAGCCCGACAGCGTCTCAGCTTGTCGGGCTAATCGGAGCTCATGGAGCAAGCACGCTTTAGCCGTATTTGTTACGCGCCCGCAAGCTGATGGTCAAATCGGCGCAATGGCGTAAGGATATCGAAGTCGTTGCAGCGCGTCAAACGTCCTCGCTCAACTGTTCCACCGCTTCGGTAATGGCGCGAGGATCGTAGGAGCGGAGGATTTTCTTGACCTGCGGCGTGACAACATTGAGGTCGGTCGTCAGGATCTTCTGCTTGACCGCCAGCAACTGGGTCGGGTGCATCGAGAACTCGCGCAAGCCCATGCCGAGCAGCAGGCGCGTCAGGCGCGTGTCGCCTGCCATTTCGCCACACACCGCCACCGGGATGCCGGCCTTGGTGCCGATCGAAATCGTGTTCGACAGCAGGTAAAGCACCGCCGGGTGCAGCGGGTTGTAGAGGTGTGCAACTTCATGGTCGGCGCGGTCGATCGCCAGCGTGTACTGGATCAGGTCGTTGGTGCCGATCGAGAGAAAATCCATCTTCTTCACGAACATCGGCAGCGTGAGCGCAGCGGCGGGAATCTCGATCATTGCACCGACCGGAATCAGCGGGTCGAACTTCACGCCGGCGTCCCGCAATTGGGACTTGGCTTGTTCGATGAGCGCCAGCGTCTGCTCGATCTCGAAGGCATGCGCCATCATCGGGATCAGCAGCTTGACCGGTCCGTAAGCCGATGCGCGCAGGATGGCGCGCAGCTGCGCCAGGAACATCTGCGGCTCGGCGAGGCAGAAGCGGATCGCGCGCAAACCCAGCGCCGGATTGAGCGACGTCTGCTCGTTCGCATCGAGCGGCTTGTCGGCGCCGATGTCGAGCGTGCGGATCGTGACCGTGCGCCCTTTCATCGCCAGCACGGCCTTGCGGTAGGACTCGAACTGCTCGTCTTCCGACGGCAGCTTGTGCAAGGTGCCGGTGCGGCCCATGAACAGGTATTCGGAACGGAACAGGCCGACGCCCATTGCGCCCGATTCCATGGCAGCGGTGCAGTCTTCCGGCAATTCGATATTGGCCAGCAGCGCGATTTCGGTGCCGTCTTCCGTGATGGCCGGCGTCTTGCGCAGCTTGGAAAGCTTCTTGCGCTCGCGCAGCAGGCGCGCCTGGCGCTCGCGGTACTGCTCCAGCACATTGGGCGTCGGATCGACGATCACCACGCCGGCATCGCCGTCGATGATGACCCAGTCGTCCTGCTGGATCAGCGCAGAGGCATTGGTCATGCCGACGGCTGCAGGAATATCGAGGCTGCGGGCGACGATGGCGGTGTGCGAGTTCTGGCCGCCGAGGTCGGTGATGAAACCGCCAAAGGCGCGATCCTTGAACTGCAGCATGTCGGCAGGCGAAATATCGTGCGCCACGACGATCATGCGGCCGGCAGCTTCCTCGGTCCCTGCCCCATCCGGAAGCGCCTTGCCGGCGGTTCCCGTCAGTACCTTCAACACGCGTTCGCCGACCTGCTGGATGTCGGCCTTGCGCTCGCGCAGGTAAGCATCCTCGATTTCATCGAATTGCGCCGACAGTTCGTCGATCTGCGTCACCAGCGCCCATTCGGCGTTGTAGTAGCGGGCGCGGATGATATCGAGCGGCACTTCCGCAATCATCGGGTCGGACAAAATCAGCGCGTGCACGTCGATGAAGGCACCAAGCTCGGCCGGCGAATCCTTCGGCAGCTCGTTCCAGATCGTCTGGAGCTCCTTGTGCACGGTGGCGATTGCCTTTTGCAGGCGCTGCACTTCGGCTTCAACCTGTTCCTCGGCAATCAGGTAGTGCTTGACGTCGAGCGCCGCCGGCGCAAGCAGGTGAGCGCGGCCGATCGCGATGCCGCGCGAGACAGG
>DASVLM010000290.1:0-27300 GCA_036384875.1 Noviherbaspirillum sp. | reverse complement strand
ACAGCGGCTTCGTCCTTCGCATCCTTGTCGCCCTTGATTGCCTTCAGGCGCGCATTGACCTCGGCCTTCGCGATCTTGTCCAGCGCGCCGAGATAGCCCTCTTCGCCGCCATGTTCCTCCTCCAGTTCGGCGATGCTGGCGGTGAGTGCTTCGAGTTCCGCCTGCGTGGCGTCGATGGCGGTCTGTTCCTTGGCGAAGTAGCGCGCGACGATGAAGGGCTTGGGTATCAGGTCGCAAGTCCAGCCCTTGTCCTTGACCTTGCCCTTCTTGTCTGTCTCCAGGATGCGGGCGGTCTTGGCTACCCAGCCATCGGCGGAAATCAGATAGGCGTCGTCCTGCATGGTATCGGCCCAGTAATCCATCAAGTGCTGATAGACATCGTAGGCATCGAGCAGCGGCGCCGCCTGAAACGCAAGGAGTAGCGTTTCCGAGACTGTCTCGATGAGCTCCTTTGGATGATCGTCCTGATCAAATCCGGTAAGGCGCGGCGTAATGGCTTCGCGCCACTTGTCGAACAGTACTGTGACCTTCTTCTGAAAGGCGGCGAATTCCGGATGATTCAGGATGGCCGGCTTGACCTCGGCGATGGGCAGTTTCAAGCGGGCGTAACCGGGCCGGCCTGCGGACTCGAACAACGCTATGCGCACGCCGGGCAGTTCCTGCCAGTCGGCCGCAAACGCATCGAGGTCACGTTCCGGGATGCCACCACGCAGATGGGCGTCGATATCTTGCAGGTCTTCGGGTTCGGCGCTGTCGATGTAGCGTGGCAGGTTGAGGTTGAAATCGTTCTTCGGGTCGGCAATTTCGTCGAACGGCACCATGCGGGCATAGCGAGGATCGCTTTCATCCTGGCGGGTGAAGGTGTCGACGATGCGGTGGAGGTCCTGTTCGCGCAGGCGGTTCTTGTTGCCGTCCTTGATGAAGCCCTTGGAGGCGTCGATCATGAAGATGCCTTTGCGAGCGGCGGCATTTTCCTTGTCCAGCACCAGGATGCATGCGGGGATGCCGGTGCCGTAGAAGAGGTTGGCCGGCAGGCCGATGATGCCCTTCAGGATGCCCGAGCGAACGAGCTGCTGGCGAATTGCCGCTTCGGCGTTGCCGCGGAAGAGCACGCCGTGCGGCAGGATGCAGGCCGCTTTGCCAGTGCCTTTCATCGAGCGGATGATGTGGAGCAGGTAGGCATAGTCGCCTTGCTTGGCGGGCGGCTCGCCCCAGGCGAAGCGCTGGAAAGGATCGCTGGACGGAGTCAGCCCTGTGCTCCAGGTCTTGTCGGAAAACGGTGGATTGGCGACAACGTAGTCGTAGGCGCGCAGTTGTTCGCCGTCCTTGAATTTGGGCGCGGCCAGCGTGTTGCCCGACAGGATATTCGCGGTGGGGAAGTCGTGCAGGATCATGTTCATGCGGGCCAGACCCGCCGTGGTCACATCCTTTTCCTGCCCTTCGAGCGTGATGCGCTTGCCTGCTTCCGCTGCCACCTTCAACAACAGAGAGCCGGATCCGCAGGTCGGATCGTATGCGGTGGTAGAGGCCTTGGTGTTCTGCGGCGAGATGCCGATGACCTTGGCGATCACCCGGCTGACTTCGGCGGGGGTGTAGAACTGCCCTTTGCTCTTGCCGCTTTCGGTGGCGAAGTGCCGCATCAGGTATTCGTAGGCGTCGCCGAGAATGTCGTCGTGCTCCGCGCGGTTGCGCGAGAAGTCGAGTTCCGGTTTCTGGAAGATGCCGATCAGGTTGGAGAGCTTCTCCACCATGTCCTTGCCTTCGCCGAGCTTGTTCGGATCGTTGAAGTCGGGGAAGTCGCTGCGGGCCAACCGCTCATTATGCTTGATCAGTTGGCCGATGATCTGGGTGTTGATCTTGTCGCCGATTTCGGGATTGCCTTTGAGCGCAACCATGTCCTTGAAACTTGCGCCCTTGGGGATCTTCACCGGCGGCTTAAAGTCGTCGCTGTCGCCGTACTTGTCGCTGATGTATTTGATGAACAGCATGAACAGGACATAGTCCTTGTACTGGCTGGCATCCATGCCGCCGCGCAGTTCATCGCACGAAGCCCACAGGGAGGAATAGAGATCGGATTTCTTGATTGCCATGAGGGTGCTGATTCGAGTCTTGGCGCCATCTGGCGCCGGAATGGAATCTTACCCTATGGCTGCAACCGTCAGAAGGCGGTTGATTTCTTGACACTGGAAATCAATGATCAATTCAAATCGTTCTCCGTATTCAAGACTTGCCGAACTGGCCATTTCAGATCAACCGGGATATGCAAGCGGCGCCAGACAAGCCCAGCCCCAATTATTCCATTTCCAGCAACGATCCATTGCCATTTACCTTCTTTTTTGCCGCCGGCGCAACGCCTACACTGTGCTTCATCGATGAGCGCAAAACAAAACGCAGTACTCACCGAGGCAGGACCCGACGGAAACACGAATCCGATTCGCCGAGCCCCGCGTATATGACCAAACCCAATTGATTCTTTACCGGAGAATGAACATGAATGCCAAGAACCTGATCGCTGCCGTTACCGTGCTTGCCGCTGCCTCTTCCGCTTTCGCCGCAAGCAACCCCGAATTCGTCGAATTCACCAACGTCCAGTCCACCAAGACCCGCGCTGAAGTGCGCGCCGAACTTGCGCAAGCGACGAAGACGCCGGAGTTCGTGGAGTTCACCAACGTCGCATCGAACAAGACGCGCGACGAAGTGCGCCAGGAAGCACTGCAGGCTGCCCGCGAGCAGCGTCATGAAAGCACCTACTTCGGTGGCTGATCGGAATATGCAGATGCAAGCGCCGACAATAAAAAACGCCGCAGATTGAACCTGCGGCGTTTTTTCATTGTGCGAGTTGAGCAGCTTAGCGGTGCTTGCAATCCTCGACGCCAAAATTGCCGCCCTTGAATTCCGGCTCGTAGTAATACTTGTGGAAGGTCCACTTGCCGCCCTTTCCTTTCACGAAGGATGCGATGCCGGTGCCGTAGTCCTTCATCTCCGGATCGGTGAGCGCAAAGTGGATTGCCATTTCCCTGCCATGCGTAGCGGCCTGTCCCGGATAAACGCCATAGCCGGGAACCTCAAGCTTGAAGTTGTATGCGCCGTAGGTGCCGAAACTCTGCGCGCGCACCAGTTGCAGCGTGACGGTTCCCTTGTATTCGCCTTCGTGGTCGTCGATACCGATGCAGTCGTACACGCCGCTGAAATCGGAACCGGTGAAAGCGGGCTTGGCAGGTTTGGCTTGGGCGACGCCGATAGAGCACATTACGATGGCAAGGGCGGCCAGGGGCTTCAACATCAAAAATCCTTTCGACTGGGGCTGGACCAGGCGAGATTATAGAGAAAGCGTGGAGCGGAGATGGAAGTTATAGTTCAGAGACTGGGTTCACTGGCGTGAGACGTCTGCGGCAGTGACACGTCAACTCGATATTAGTTCTGCCTTTCTCATACGTATCAATAGAGTCTGAATCACATTATCAATGTACGCGGAGTCCTGATTTGCGAAGTCAATGCCGATAACGTTGTAGCCGCGCTTAGCAAATACAGGGGTAGCCCATAAGATCTTGCCTTCGCGATTCAAAATTCTGACGTCAATGTGCGCAGTTGTTCCTAGATGGTTGTCGAGATGGTTGATGCTCATGGGCTTCATCTCGATTCTATAGTCGTCGCCAACCTGAACTCCCGATTTTTCCAGAGACTTCAGCAGTTTGACCGGTACTTCCGTATGCAGCACAGTGATCAAATGCTGTGCTTCATCTTTTATCTTCTTGACCATTTCTGGAGACGCCGAAGTATTCACCAAATAGTTCGGCGCCTGGTATCGGTAATCGATATCAATGGATGGATTTTCAATCCAGACAATCTTGATGCTGGTGAGCTTGAATCCAGCCGGCTTGACGTACCGAAGCACGAAATCTTTATCCGGATTCGCTAATAGTGCGACGGGAGCCGCACATCCTGCAATTAAACTTGCGATCAAGCTGCAGAACGCGCACCGCAGGAGACAGGATTCAAAAATGCAGGATTTCATCAGCAAGGGGAATGTGATTTTCAAGTCAGCCGATGATGTAAAAAATCACTTTTGTTGGCCTATATATGGACCGAACTCTTCCTTCACTTTTCTTGCAACATGAAATCGTGAAGTCGAATTAGCTGGCTGGCCTTTATATAGCTTGACCGTATGCTCAACGCTTTTGAAACCACCATAGGCGGACATTGGAATTCTCGCCTGCCCATTGAGAACTTCAAAATAATCGAATCCGTGGTCCAAGGTAATTTCCGCCGTCCGGTACATCAACAAGGAATTAAGCGTTCCCATGTTCGTTGCACCGTTACCGTAGTAAGCGACCTGGTAGACATTCTCGGAAATTTTCTTGTCCGAGTACCCACCGCGCCCGAATAGTTCGAATGGCTGATATGGCGTTGCACAAGCTGTCAGAAGCAAAGCGAGAACCGCTATGAGAATGCTACGCATATTCCTCCCTTGGATTTATATTCGATGCGAAGTGTTTAGCTACCGCCCAAACGGGACGCATTCGGTTCTGTGCGCCGACATCGGCGCATAAACGCATCAGACCGAAACGCAAACCGTGCCGATAGTCGTGAGGATTGTAAACTGGAAGAGTATTGTTCTGGCAAGAAAATGGAGGCGGCCTGCGACTTCTCTTGTTTGAAACAAATGCCGACAATCGGGCCTGAAAAACCTAAAAACTCAACACCCACCTTGCGACCGGCCAGCCCCACCCGACTTCACCGCAGGCTCGAAGTAATTGCCACCCACTTGCCGCAGTGTCGTGACGAAGAAGTTATTGTCCAGCCCAAGCAACTGATTCGACCCATTCGCCCGTGCGAAGAAGAACCAGTCGTGCGCCCTGCCCGCCTGCACGTGCTCGGCATTTGAGGCGGTGATGCAGCGCGGCCAGGGCACCGATACGGGCGGCGGGTTGATGCCGGCGAGCCGGTCCACCATGGCCTTCACTGCGGAGATTTCGCGGCCTTCCTTCGTAGCGTAGCCGGGGTCGTCGCCGTCGAAGTTGAACCAGTCCCAGCAGGCGTTGGGGTTGGAGGTCGTGGCCTGGGTTTGCGGGTAGAGGATGATGAGCTTGTTGGTATCGGCCCATTCGTTGTAACCGGCATGCCGGATGAATGCATCGCCGACTGCCTCCTTGTTCTGCTTGCAGCCGTGGAAGGCGATGTGCAACCTGCATGTCGCGCCTGTGCCGGCTTCGCACGCCGGAGGCACGTAGACGAAGCCGGTTGGCGCGAGGCCGTGTTCTGTCGTGTGGCGTGAGGGTGCGAATTCGGTCTGGTCGAATTCGATCAGGCGACCGCCTTGCGCGGCAGCCTTTGGTTTGAGGTCGCCGTACATCCACTTGAGCAGTTCGCCGGCGCCGTCGAGCCGGCACTTGTTGATGAAAGGCGGGCCGTAGTCGCTGCAGCTTCCGTTGCCGAAGTCTTCGGTGGGGAACGCATGCTCCGCCGCGACATCGCCGACGAAGCGAATGTTTTCTTCCTTCGCATAGTGACGGTAGTAGGTGAGCAGGTCCTGCATCACTGCTGGCGGCACGACGTCGTCCTTCGAGCCGGAAAACAGCCAGATGCGTTGCCCGGCAAGTTTTGCTATGGGATCGATCCTGCCGGTGCGTGCGTATCGTGCCGTCGTCTGGTACAAGGCCGGCAGCGAAGTGCCTCCGGGCTTGGCATCGCATGCGAGCGTGAACAGGCCGGTGCAGCTGCATTTGCTGGTGGCGATGTCGAGCTCGCCCTGCGCGCAGTAATACGGCCCGCCTGCGATCGCGCCGACGCCTTTGACAATGGAGGAATGCGCGACACCGAACTGCACGGCCATGAAGGCACCGGACGACAAGCCGGACACCGTGGTCTGCGCGAGGTCGAGACGGAATGCAGGTAGCGGAACCGGCGATGCATGTACCGCAGCTGCAAAGATGAAGAGTGCCGCATGCAGTAACGTGGCGAGATAACGTTGCATGCGCATGGCGTGAACAAAGCCTGTCGGTCGTGGGATGAAGGGTTGGAAAGCGGGAAAGCAGCTCCGGCTGTGCCGTCTGAGTACTACTGGTAGCGGCCGCTATGTTCGGAGGGCGACAGAGTGCCGCAGTCCTCCACTCTTCACGTTATTCATCCCACGGCCGACAGACTCTGTTCTGTAGCCGCTACTTTACCGGGATGATGGAAACATGGATTGAGCATGCTCAAGTTGCATGTCGTTGGGCACTGCAACATATTGCGTGCAATTCGATAACGTCAAAATCAACGCCATCGTATCGAAAAAGTCGAAGCAAGCCGATAGGCCGGATTCTGTTACGACGGGCGCAGTTGCCTGCGATCGTTATGACAGCCATTCCTCTAGGCCGTGAATTGCTCCACGGCTCAAGCTTCCTACCCGCACGCTCCGCGAGCAACATCAATGCGTGCCTATTTGGAATTGCTCCGAGTGGAGGTTACCGCGTTTCACCGTAACTTAATACGCTCGTCTCTGTGGCCCTGTTCCTCGCCTTATACCTTGCGGCTTTCGGCGGACGGCCGTTAGCCGTCACCCTGCTCTGTGGAGTCCGGACCTTCCTCCCGCCACCTTGCGGCGGCCAGCGGCTGTCTGGCTTGCTTCAGGCGACATTGTACCCTGTCGTGTCGCTTGGCCGGCGATTCTGCTACGTTATTGCTTTTGGATTCGAGACCACACCATGACACAGCGTACCGGCGGCCAGATCCTGGTCGATGCATTGCACACCCACGGCACCGATCTCGTATTCGGCGTTCCCGGCGAAAGCTATCTGGCAGTGCTCGATGCACTGCACGATTCCGCCATTCGCTTCATCGTCAATCGCCAGGAAGGCGGCGCGGCCTTCATGGCGGAGGCGTACGGCAAGCTCACCGGCCGCCCCGGCGTCTGCTTCGTGACGCGCGGGCCAGGCGCAACCAACGCCTCCATCGGCGTGCATACCGCGCATCAGGATTCGACGCCGATGATTCTTTTCATCGGCCAGGTGGGCAACGATTTCGTCGAACGCGAAGCCTTCCAGGAGATCGACTATCGCCGCATGTTCGGCACGATGACGAAGTGGGTCGCGCAGATCGACCGTGCCGACCGCATTCCCGAATACGTCGCGCATGCCTACCAAGTCGCTACCAGCGGACGTCCGGGACCGGTGGTGCTCGCGCTGCCGGAAGACATGCTGACGGCGCAGGCCGATGTACCCGATGCGCGGCGCTACCAGCCCGTGCAGGCCGCACCCTCGCCTGCGCAGATCACGCAGCTGCGCGACATGCTAGCGGCGGCGAAGCAGCCGGTCGTAATGCTGGGCGGCGCAGGATGGAACACCGATGCATGCAACGACATCCGCCTCTTCGCCGAACGCAACGCGCTGCCCGTGGCATGCGCTTTCCGCTTCCAGGACCTGCTCGACAATCGCCACGCGCATTACATCGGCGATGTCGGCATCGGCATCAATCCGAAGCTCGCCGCGCGCATCAAGTCGGCGGACCTTGTGATCGCCATTGGCCCTCGCCTCGGTGAAATGACCACCGGCGGCTACACGCTGCTCGACGCGCCAGTGCCGAAGCAGAAGCTGGTGCATGTGCATGCGTCGGCGGAAGAACTCGGCCGCGTGTATCAGGCGGACCTGATGATCAACAGCGGGATGCCGCAGATCGCGGCGGCGCTTGCCGGCATGGCACCGGTGGAGGCATCGGCATGGCGACACACGGTGGCCGAAGCGCGCGCCGAGCTGGCCGCATGGCAGGAAGAGCCGCCGATCTTCAAGGGCAGCGATGCCGCGCTCAACCTGTGGCAGGTCGTGCAAACGCTGAAGGCCGCGCTGCCGCCCGACACGATACTCACCAATGGCGCCGGCAACTTCGCCACCTGGGCGCATCGCTTCTGGCATTACGGCGGATTCAGGACGCAGCTCGCGCCGACCTCGGGCGCGATGGGATACGGCGTGCCCGCCGCCGTCGCCGCGAAGATCGCCGCGCCGCATCGCACTGTGCTGAATTTCGCCGGCGACGGCGACTTCATGATGAACGGACAGGAGCTTGCGACAGCGGTGCAGCATCGCGCCGGCGTGCTCTTCATCGTCTTCAACAACGGCGCCTACGGCACGATACGCATGCACCAGGAACGCGAATATCCGGGCCGCGTGTCGGGAACGGCATTGCAGAACCCGGACTTCGCTGCGCTCGCACAGGCGTATGGCGCCTTCGGTGAATCGGTGGAGACGACGGCTCGCTTCCCGCTGGCCTTGGAACGGGCGCAACGCCATATCGCCGCCAGCGGCCTGCCGGCGCTGATCGAGCTGCGCTACGACGCCGACTTCATCACGCCGAATGCCAGTCTTGCAACGATACGACAGGCGTCGCTGGCTGCACGCTCGCGATAACAAGAGGAAACGCGACGCGGCGCAAGAATTTTTTCGGATGCGGGCTGTCTATTGAAAAAATCCGCATTGCAGTGCGGATGATTTCCCCTGCGCGCAGGGTCACATGCATATTCCGCCCCCACGGAAATTTCTTGGCACATGGCACTTGTTTCCATTACAGAAGCGGCGAAGCTCGTGCGCCGCAATCGCTCGACGCTATACCGCGACATCGAACGCGGGCGCCTGAGCAAGACCGTCACGCCGGAAGGCGAAACGCAGATCGACACGGCGGAATTGCTGCGCGCCTATGGCAGGCTGCATTCCCACGATGAAGAAAACTCCGACGACGAAACGCGCAACAGGATGCGCATCGCGATCCTGGAAGAGCGCACCCGCTCGCTGGAACGCGCGCTCGCCATCGAGGCGGAATTGCGCAAGGTAAAGGACCAGGTTACCAATGAATTGCGCGCGCGGCTGAACGACAAGGAAAGCATGATCAAGGTGCTGGAGAACAAGCTGCTCTTCCTCGAATACGACAAGGAAGTGGAGTCGCTCTCGCCCGACGATGCCATTCCCCACAAGGAAACCCAGGCCGCCAACAAGCCGCCGAGGAATAATCCGCCCAGCCGCAATACGGCGGAGAAAGTGATGCCGAAGAAAGGCTGGTGGGCGCGCTTCCTGGCGAAGAGATAAACAAGACGTACAGGAGGGCGGGCAGGACGCAGCGCAGATGACGTGCGTTCAGCCCTGCCATGTCATGTGCAGCGGATCGTATCGCACATGACGCCTAACGAGGACTTCAAGAAAACTTCGTGAAATCCGGCCGACGCTTTTCAAAGAAAGCGGTGAACGCTTCCTTCGCTTCCGGCGCGCCCAGCATCTCGCCGAAGTGCTTGTTCTCTTCATCCATGCGCGCGCGAATCGCTTCGGTTTGCGCATGCTTCATCAGGCGCTTGGTCACGCGCAGCGACGATGCCGGCAGCGCTGCCAGCGTGGCTGCCTTGCTGTGGGCGTAGGGCAGCAAATCAGGCAGCGGCAGCACGCGGCTCACCAGCCCCATGTCGTAGGCCTCGTCCGCGCCGAAGGCTTCGCCGAGCAGCAGTTTTTCGGCGGCGCGCTGGTAACCCACCATCTGCGGGAACAGCATGCTCGATGCGAACTCCGGGCACAGGCCGAGTTGCGTGAACGGCATGGCGAACTTCGCGTTCTCCGCCGCATAGACGAGGTCGCAATGCATCAAGAGCGTGGTGCCGATGCCGACTGCGTTGCCGGCTACCGCAGCGACCACCGGCTTGCTTGCGCCGGACAAGGCGCGCATGAACTGCCACACCGGACGATCGCCCACCGATTCCGAACTGTTCTTCATGAAGTCGTCGAGGTCGTTGCCGGCGGTGAAGACTTCCGGCTTGCCGGTGATGAGGATGGCGCGCACGTTCGCGTCGCTCTCCGCCTCCTTGATCGCGTCGGCCATCGCCTGGTACATCGCCGCGGTGATCGCGTTCTTCTTTTCCGGGCGGTTGAATTCGATGGTCAGGATATGGTGTTCTTTTTTGGTCAGGATGTCCATGCAGTCTCCTCTTGCTTTCAATGTGGGAAAGCCGCATGGCTTGTGGCCATGCGGCTTTTGTTCGCAATACGCGACCTTATACGCGTTCGAAAATACCCGCCGCGCCCATGCCGGCGCCGACGCACATCGTCACCATGCCGTACTTCAGGTTCTTGCGGCGCAGCGCGTGGATGACGGTGGCGGAACGGATCGCACCGGTCGCGCCGAGCGGGTGACCGAGGGCGATCGCGCCGCCCATCGGGTTGACCTTGGCCGGATCGAGGCCGAGGTCCTGGATCACCGCAAGCGATTGCGCGGCGAAGGCTTCGTTCAACTCGAACCAGTCGATCTGGTCTTGGGTGATGCCGGCAGCACGGCAAGCAACCGGGATCGCTTCCTTCGGGCCAATGCCCATGATTTCCGGCGGCACGCCGCGCACGGCGAACGACGAGAACTTTGCCAGCGGCGTCAGGTTGAACTGCTTCAGGATTTTTTCCGATACCAGGATCAACGCGCCTGCGCCATCGGAGGTCTGCGAGCTGTTGCCGGCGGTGACACTACCCTTGGCGGCGAACACCGGCTTCAGGCGAGCCAGGCCTTCCATGCTGGTGTCGGGACGCGCGCCTTCATCCATGCTGACGGTGCGGGTCTTGACGTCGATCTCGCCGGTCGCCAGGTTCGGGAACTTCTCGATGATCTCGACCGACGTCATTTCATCGTTGAACTCGCCAGCCTGCTGCGCGGCGATCGCGCGGCGGTGCGATTCGAGCGAGAACGCATCCTGCGCTTCGCGGGAAATCTTCCACTGCTGCGCGACCTTCTCGGCAGTGAGGCCCATGCCGTAGGCCATGCCAATGTTCTCGTCCTTGAAGGCGTTGATGTTGACCGAAGGATGGTTGCCCATCATCGGCACCATGGACATCGACTCGACGCCGCCTGCGATCATCACGTCAGCCTGGCCGACCTTGATGCGATCGGCCGCCATCGCGACGGCAGTGATGCCGGAGGCGCAGTAGCGATTGACGGTCACTCCGCCGATGGTGTTCGGCAGGCCGGCCAGCAGCACGGCATTGCGCGCCACATTCAGCCCCTGCTCGGCTTCCGGGAAGGAGCAGCCGATGATGGCGTCTTCGATCACCTTCGGATCGAGATTCGGCACTTGTGCCAGTGCGCTCTGCATCACGCGCACCAGCAGGTCGTCCGGGCGGACATTCTTGAACATGCCGCGCGGCGCCTTGCCGATGGGAGTGCGCGTGGCGGCGACGATGTATGCTTCTTGAAGTTGTTTGCTCATTTCTAGCTCCGTGTCCGTATATTCGTCTGGTCGCGCGATCAGTTGCGGACGGGTTTGCCGGTCTGCATCATGCCCATGATGCGTTCCTGCGTCTTCGGATTGCCCAGCAATTCGACGAACGCCTTGCGCTCAAGGTCGAGCAGCCATTGCTCGCTCACCAGACTGCCCTGCTCGACGTCGCCGCCGGACACGACTTCCGCAATCATCGAACCGATCTTGTAATCATGCGCGGAGATGAAGCCGCCATCGCGCATGTTCACCAGTTGCATCATGATCGTGGCCGTGCCGTAACGGCCGGTGACCGGAATGAGCTTCTGCACCGGAGCGCGATAGCCTGCGTCGAACATCGCACGTGCTTCCACCTTCGCCACATGCAGCAGTTCGTAGGCGTTGAAGACGATGGTGTCGGTCGGCTTCAGGTAACCCATCTGCTGCGCTTCCAGCGCGGACTTCGATACGACGGCCGTCGCGGCATTCAAGAAGTATTTATTCAGGAATTGCAGGATGTCGTTGCCCTTCGCATCGTTGGCCGCGCGCACCGCGGCTTCCTTCAGGCCGCCGCCGCCAGGCACGAGGCCCACCCCCACTTCCACCAGGCCGATGTAGGACTCGATGGAAGCGACGCGCTTGGCTGCATGCAGCGCCAGTTCGCAACCGCCGCCGAGCGCGAGGCCGGCGACTGCCGCCACCACCGGAACGTTCGCGTACTTCAATTCCATGAAGGCGTTCTGCAGCTTCGAGACTTCCGGCCCGATCGCCTTGGCGCCGCCAGCCATGAAGGCAGGCAGCATGGCTTGCAGGTCGGCGCCGGCAGAGAAGGCACCGCCTTCTGCCGCGTCGGCATTCCAGAGCACCAGGCCCTTGTAGTTCTTCTCGGCTTCCTCGATCGCCATCTTCAGGCCGGCAACCACGCCTGGGCCGATGACGTGCATCTTGGTCTTGGTCGAGAGGATCAGCACGTCGTCGTTCTGATGCCAGATGCGTACGGACTCGTCTTCGAAGACGGTCGTGCCCGCAGTCTTGCCGTCGGCAGCGCCCTCGCCGACGACCGGCGCGCGGAATGCCTGGCGGTCGTAGACCTTGAGGTTGGAGCGCGGCACGTAGGCCTTCTTCTCCGGCGACCACGAACCTTCGGCAGTGTGCACGCCGGTGCGGCCATCGAACACCCACTGTGGCAGCGGCTCATTGCAGATGGCCTTGCCCGCTTCGATATCTTCCTTGACCCACTCTGCAATCTGCTGCCAGCCAGCGGCCTGCCAGGTCTCGAACGGACCCTGGCTCCAGCCGAAGCCCCAGCGCAATGCGAAGTCGACGTCGCGTGCGTTGTCCGCAATTGATGCGAGGTGCACGGCAATGTAATGGAAAGCATCGCGGAAGATCGCCCACAGGAACTGGCCTTGCGGGTTGCTCGATTCGCGCAGCGCCTTCATCTTCTTCGCCGGGTCCTTTTCCTTCAGGATGCGGCCGATGATGTCGTCGGCTTTCGCACCGGAAGCGACGTAGTCGTTCTTTGCGGAGTCGAAGCGCAGGATGTCCTTGCCGACCTTCTTGTAGAAGCCGGCGCCGGTCTTCTGGCCGAGCGCGCCCGCTCCGACCAGCTTCGCCAGCACTTCCGGCGTCTTGTAGACGGAAGCGAAAGGATCGTTCGGCAGGTTGTCCTGCATGGTCTTGATGACGTGGCCCATGGTGTCGAGGCCGACCACGTCCGCCGTGCGGAAGGTGCCGGACTTGGCGCGACCCAGCTTGGCACCGGTCAGGTCATCGACCACGTCATACGAGAGGCCGAACTTCTCGGCTTCATGGATGGTGGCCAGCATGCCGAAGATGCCGACGCGGTTGGCGATGAAGTTCGGCGTGTCGAAGCAGCGCACCACGCCCTTGCCGAGCGTCGTGGTGAGGAAGCCTTCGAGCTGGTCGAGGATTTCCGGGCGCGTTGCCGCGGTGGGAATCAGCTCGACGAGGTGCATGTAGCGCGGCGGATTGAAGAAGTGCACGCCGCAGAAGCGCGCCTTCAATTCGGCGTCGAAACCTTCCGACAATGCAGTGATCGAGAGGCCGGAAGTGTTGGAGGCAAAGATCGCATTCGGCGCGATGTAGGGCGCAACCTTCTTGTAGAGGTCGTGCTTCCAGTCCATACGCTCGGCGATGGCTTCGATGATGAGGTCGCAACCCTTCAGCACATCGAGGTTGTCTTCGTAATTGGCGACCTGGATCAGCGCAGCGTCATCCTTGTTGCCGAGCGGCGCGGGGCTGAGCTTCTTCAGGTTTTCGATGGCGCGCTGCACGATGCCATTCTTCGGGCCTTCCTTGGCCGGCAGGTCGAACAGCACGACAGGCACTTTTGCATTGACGCAGTGGGCCGCGATCTGCGCGCCCATCACGCCTGCGCCGAGGACGGCGACTTTCTTCACGATGAAATTGGACATGTTTTATCCTTGGCTGGGGTGAAGGAGCCCCTGAGGATTCAGAATCGCTGAGTCCCCCGGGGTGTCCATGACTGTCTTGGAAAAATTAGAACAGGTCGATTAGAACAAGTCCGCCTCAAGTGCCATCAGGTTCGCCGCACCCGAACGGGCCTGGCGGATCAGCATAGCGGTTTCCGGCAAGAGGCGGGCAAAGTAGAAGCGCGCCGTCGCCAGCTTGGCCTTGTAGAAGTTGTCGCCGGAGGCTTCCTTCTCCAGCGCGATCTTCGCCATCTGCGCGAAGAAGTAGGCGAACACCATGTGGCCGACCACGCGCAGGTAAGGCACGGCGGCGGCGCCGACTTCATCCTGGCTCTGGAAGGCCTTCATGCCGATTTCCATCGTCAGCTTGCCGACCTTGTCGCCGATGTCGCCTAGCGGCGTGATGAACTCGGACATCTTTTCATCGGTGCCGTTCTCTTCGACAAAGGCTTTCACCTTCTCGCCGAACTTGCGCAGCTTCGCGCCGTTGTCCATCAGGATCTTGCGGCCCAGCAGGTCCAGCGACTGGATGGTGTTGGTGCCTTCATAGATCATGTTGATGCGGGCGTCGCGCACATACTGCTCCATGCCCCACTCGGAGATGAAGCCGTGTCCGCCGTACACCTGCATGCACTCGGAGGTGGCAGTCCAGCCGTTGTCGGTCAGGAAGGCCTTGATGATCGGCGTCAGCAGCGCGACTTCATCGGCGGCTTCCTTGCGCACTTCTTCGTCCGGATGGTTGAGTTCGCGGTCGATCTGCAGCGCGACATACGAGCTGAATGCGCGGCCGGCTTCGGCATAGGCCTTGGCGGTCAGCAGCATGCGGCGCACGTCGGGGTGCACGATGATCGGGTCGGCGGGCTTGTCCGGCGCCTTCGGGCCGGTGAGGCTGCGCATCTGCAGGCGGTCCTTCGCATACACCAGCGCGTTCTGGTAGGCGACTTCGGTCAGGCCGAGCGACTGCATGCCGACGCCGAGGCGCGCTGCATTCATCATCACGAACATCGCGTTCAAGCCCTTGTTCGGCTCGCCGATCAGCCAGCCGGTGGCGGCGTCGAGGTTCATCTGGCAAGTGGAGTTGCCATGGATGCCCATCTTCTCTTCGATAGCGCCGCAGAAAATCTTGTTGCGCTTGCCCGGCGTGCCGTCGGCTTCCGGGATGTACTTCGGTACGATGAAGAGCGAAATGCCCTTGGTGCCCACAGGTGCGTCCGGCAGGCGCGCCAGTACGAGGTGCACGATGTTCTTCGACATTTCATGTTCGCCGGCAGAGATGAATATCTTGCCGCCTGTAATCTTGTAGCTGCCGTCGGTTTGCGGTTCGGCCTTGGTGCGCAGCAAGCCCAGGTCGGTGCCGCAATGCGGCTCGGTCAGGCACATGGTGCCGGTCCATTCGCCGGACACGAGTTTCGGCAGGTACATCGCCTGCTGCTCGGGGGTGCCGTGCTCATGGATGCACTCGTAGGCGCCGTGCGACAGGCCGGGATACATGGTCCAGGCCTGGTTGGCCGAGTTCAGCATTTCGTAGAAGCAGTTGTTGACCACGAGGGGCAGGCCCTGGCCGCCGAATTCGGGGTCGCAGGACAGCGCCGGCCAGCCGGCTTCGACGTACTGCTGATAGGCTTCCTTGAAACCCTTCGGTGTCTGCACGACATGGGTTTCCTTGTCCAGGTGGCAGCCCTCGCGGTCGCCGGAATGATTCAGCGGGAACAATACTTCGGAAGCGAACTTGCCGCCCTCTTCAAGGACCTGGTTGATGATGTCCTTGTCGATTTCCGCATGAGCGGGCAATTGCTTGAACTCATCTTCCACCTTCAGCAGCTCATGCAGAACGAACTGCATGTCGCGCAACGGTGCGATGTATTGACCCATGATTTTTCTCCTGAACTAGACGGATGGTGCTGTCTTTTTGACAGCGGGTTTGGGACTCTGTTTTCCAGCCGCCTTGCCGGCATCGGCCGACTCGGGCTGGTAACTCTTGATCAAACGTTCAAACCCGACTTCAGCGCGGTTGACGCTGCCGGGAAGCTTCAGGAATCGTGCATCGTGGTGCAGGGCAAGGATCAATCCGTACATCTCGAAGACGAGCTGGTCGGGATCGGTTTCGCTGGAAAGGTGGCCCAATTCGATGGCTTGCACCGCGCAACGACGCAAGGCGTCTTTCCATGCGCGCACCATGCCCGCGAGTTCTTCGCGGATGGCACCGGGGCGATCGTCATACTCGACGGCACCGCTGATATAGATGCAGCCGGAGGCGATTTCCACCGTCACCCGTTTCACCCAGCGGGCAAACATCGCCTGCAGGCGCGGCAGGCCGCGCTCTTCCTTGATGCTGGGAAAGAACACTTCCTGCTCGAAGTGGTGGTGGTACAACTTGACGACCTCGATCTGCAAATCCTCGCGCGAACCGAAATGCGCGAACACGCCGGACTTGCTCATGTTCATCTTGTCCGCGAGCAGGCCGATGGTCAGGCCTTCCAGCCCGTTTCGGCTGGCGAGGTCAAGTGCGACATCAAGGATCGCCGCACGTGTCATTTCGCCTTTGCGCATGGATTTGGTGGTGGTTTCGGTCATCATGTTGGTAGCCACGGTATTGCCCTTCCAGATTCAAAAAATTCTGCACGAGCAAACTGAAGCGAACGCTCGTACTATTATCCACAGCAGTATAAATGTCAAACGAGAACTTAGAGTGACGGTTCTAGTCCTTCCGCCTTGAAACGATGAGGAAAATCAGCCTCTGTTCGCCGTCATTGCGCATGGGATTGGTCAGGAGTTGGATTTGTCGATCTGCCGCCTGTCGCGTTTGGTGGGACGTCCCTTGATTGCCTCCGCCGGCTCGCGGAAAAACTTCCGTTGTTCTGCCTTCTTCTCGCGCCGGAGGACGCTCTCCCCTGTTTCGGTATAGAGGGTTTGCGCAATGGCCGCAGACCCCCGTTGTTCGGCGAGGCCGTCGACCACGACCTCCCATTCGGTCGAACCGTTGTCGATGTCCAGTTTGTCGCCGATCTTCACGCCGCGCGCCGGCTTGATGCGCTCGCCGTTCAGGCGGATCTTGCCGCCGTCCACGGCATCGGTCGCCATCGAACGGGTCTTGAAGAAGCGTGCGGCCCACAGCCACTTGTCGATGCGAACAGACTCTGACATCTCGGTTTCTTTGGTAGTTAAGCTCTATTTTAGAGGATGACCGTGCTATTCCTATAATGCGGCGCAATATGCGCCGTCTCAAGGAAAGCGCGGCGACCGCATGATACTGAATCCAGTGGCGATGGCATTTGCGTAATAATTGACCGCATTGCCCATAATGTAATGCCACGGGATAATCCCCGTTCCCGATAACAAGAAACGGACCGCACCTTGGTGACTGACGACCAACATGCCGCACAGCTCCGCAACTGGCTCGCCGCCGTGGCGCGCCGGGACTCGGCCGCCTTCCGCTCCCTGTATGACGCTGCATCGCCGAAACTGTTTGGCTTTGCGCTGCGTATATTGAACAAGCGCGAACTGGCGGAGGAAGTCTTGCAGGAAAGTTTTGTCAACATCTGGAACAGTGCCGCCAGCTACCAGGCGTCCCTCGCCGCGCCCATGACCTGGATGACGACCATCGTCCGCAACAAGGCCTTCGACCTGCTGCGCCGTCTCGACGACACCGTGGAAATCGATGCCGACACCTTCGACAAGGAAGTGGTCACTGCGCTGGAAAGCCTCGATGCCACACCCATTGAAGCGTTGCAGATGAGCGACGATGCCAAAGCCCTGGCGCGCTGCTTCTCGCGCCTCGAAGGCCTGCACCGCCAGGCGATTGCCCTCGCCTTCTACCATGACCTCTCGCATTCCGAAGTCTCCGAGCAGATGAAACTGCCGATCGGCACCATCAAGACCTGGATACGCCGCGGCCTCGAACGGCTGCGCAACTGCCTGTCGGCGTTGGAGGGTGCATGAATCTCCGGCAAGTACGCGACAACGACAGGCTGCGCGAGAAACTCGCGGGCGAATACGTGCTCGGCACGCTGCGCGGCGGCGCGCGCAGGCGCTTCGAAGGATGGATGCGCGACGATGCGGTATTGCGGCGCAGCGTGGCCGAGTGGCAGGACAGGCTGCATCCGATGGCCGAATTCGCGCCCGCCGCGCAACCTTCGCCTCAGGTGTGGCAGACGATCGAACGGCGGCTCAACCTGCGTCCTTCGCGGCGCGCCTACTGGCTCAGCCTGCGCGAAGACATCAGCTTCTGGCGCGGACTCGGCATGGTGTCCACCGCGGTGGCGCTGATCCTCGTCTCGGTGCTGCTCACCCGCCTGCCCGAACCCGGCGCACCTGTGACCTCCTACGTGGCCACGCTGACCAATGAGCAAGCGCAACCGGTGATCGTGATTACCGGCGATGCCAAGCATCGGCAGCTGACGGTGAAGGTCGTCGCGCAGCAGGATATCTCTCCCGACAAGAGCCTCGAATTGTGGGCGGTGCCGAAACAGGGTGCGCCGCGTTCGCTGGGTCTTGTCGCCGCCAATGGCAGCGTGACGCTGCCGCTGCCGGAGAATGCGACGCCTGACACGATTCCGGTGCTGGCGATCAGCCTGGAGCCGAAGGGCGGTTCCGGGAATCCGAATGCACCGAGCGGGCCGGTGATTTACAAGGGTGCGTGGCTGCGGATTTGACAAGCACCGGCATCGCCGCGTGATGCCGGTCATTCAACCAACCGTAATCGCATCGCCAGGCGCATCAGCTCGATATCGCTTTTCACGCCGAGCTTGGACTTGATCTGGTAGTGGCAGTTCTGCACGGTCTTGGGACTGATGTGCAGGACTGTCCCGATGTCGTCCACGCTCTTTCCGCCCACCAGCAGCCGCAGGATTTCAAACTCTCGCGGCGACAGCTCGCGGCACGCATGCTCCGGCGGATCGAGCAGCTCAAGGGCAAATTCGCACACAAGCCATGGCGCGTCTTCCTGCGCTGAGAAGTAGCGCCAGTACCACCGAACGACAGTAGAAATCCGTCGCTTATGGGAAAAGTAGCGCGCTCGCACTCCACGGACAAAATTTGATGGAACCAAATCGCCAAGTCCATCCACTCATGGTCATGTTGTCAATTTGGAATCATCATGCATGCACTCTCCGCTCTTGCCCGTTTCCTTCCCCACACACCATTTTGTACCGGCGATGACGACACCGTCACCAAGCCAGCACTCTTGCAAGTCAGTTCAGACTGGCAGCAGATACAGAAATCCACCGAATGGAAGACTGCGGACGAAACTTCGGGATGGGAATCGAAATGAATCGCATCGGTAATTTTTCTTCTTTCTCGCCGATCGACACCCATCCTGTCGATCGGGAGGAGCCTTCTCAAATTGCGGGCACAAGACGCGGACGCGAATCAGACTCGTCCGGCAACAACAGTGAGCCGCCACAGCAGAGGCAACGCACAGTGAGTCCCAGCAATCATCGTCCGGCCATTGCACGGCAACTTTTGCATTCGTGGAATCGGTTCAACCCTCGGGCAAGGCACGATGCCGGTCGAGACTCCGAACGCACCACGCAACGCTTTTCGAGATCGGTCGCCGAAGCCGGCCCATCCCGCCGCGAAGAAACTCCGCCGCAAAGACAAAGCCAAGCACACCCCGACAACCGTCACCCTGCTCTTGTACGTCAACTCATGCAGTCATGGAATCGGTTTACTCCTGACGTCAGACATCGAGCAGTTCAAGATGCCGGCAATGAAGAGACGCCACAGGAAAGACAACATCGAGCCAGCCCTACTGCAATTACAGGACGACTCATGCAGTCGTGGCGGAGATTTAATCCTCATGCGGCGCGCAGCTCTGCCCAGGTCCCCGTGAACACACCGGCGGCGCCAGCTGGGCCATCAGTTAATGCCAACGCGACACTACTCAGGAATTCAGCACCGCCCCATGCATCGCAATCCCTGTTGCGGTGGGCAGAAGAATCCCGCAGGCGGATCATGGAGATGGAAAACTCGCCAGTGCTGCTGGCACGCGACCGGCACGGGAGTTTTGCAAACGAACCGGCCCTTCGCCAAGTCTGCTTTGATATCGCCTATCGCTTGTACGCGCATCCAACGACATCCGCGCAAAGATTGAACCGTTTGGAGCAGGAGCAATTCCTGCGCGATCTGGAAGCACTGGCAGAAGGAGGATCATGCGCAGTATTGGCGCAACCCATGGAAGGATTGCCCCGTGGCCTCTCACCGCTTGCCGCACTCGAACACAACCCGGATCTGGCCATCGCCACGCACTACTACGTCAGGCCCGATGATATGGAAATACGCCACGCAAGCAATACCGATGTCAGCGAAGCGAGAATGTCTCTTACCCTGACACCATCGCATGTAGTCGAAGTGGCAAACAACATGGTCCCCCTGCTTACGGAATTTGCAGACTTTATTACGCACTTCAAAGTCACATCGCCGCGCGGACAAGGAACGCGGCCGGATAGCATCGTCATCTATTTGAACCAGGCCCGCATTTCCCGCGCACGAGAGCTGGCTGCGCGCTTGCGCGGTATGGCAACGCCCGAAACATGGGCAACCGGCAGCCCACTTGGCATGCAAGCTCTCCATGCAGGAATCGCCTATGCGGAATTCAACCGGAACTCCGTTTCACATAGCTTTGGCGAAGATCGCGCCAGGATGGTGGTTGACGCGCTGATCAATAGCATGAGTCGTGGTACGCACCTCCAAACGGAAGTGGAAAAAGCCATTTTGGGACGTCGATATTCCCTCGACAATCCTGCCTTGATAGCGCGTACATAAAGAGTCAAGGCCGGGTCGTGCACGATCGACGAAATTTACAATAGAAAGGTGCTTTCATGCGCATCTGCGGAGTTACCATTCCCTGCCCCCCTTTGTCGAGCAGCTCGAATGCATCGAGCCCGACCAACGAGCAAGGAGTGCATGAAAATTCAGCGTCTTTAACCGAAGAGCACAATCAGCAACCATCCGCACAGCCACCTGCTGTCATAACCAGTCGTCGCCAAAGTGACAGAAGCAGCCGATACCGAATTGAACGTCAATCGCGCCCGGAATCCGGCTCGCGTTCCAATAGTGTCAACGAAGAGCAGATTGTGCAGGCTCACGGGTCACCTTCCTCAATCGCTTCGGTGAAGGAATCACAACCCGGCCATTTGCAACCTGCTGAGGAGTCGCCACTCTCTGAACGTTCAACGGTGACGCCATATATATCGCGACATCAACTAGTCCCCGTGTTGGAAGATCCCTATTTTGCCCAGCTAACACCCCAGGAATACCAAGCGGCTCGCAGTCATCCTGAACGACCGATAAAAAATCGACCTTCATCAATGATAGTGGCCGAGACGGATGCTGCTGACAACATCACAATCGTTCAGAGCCATCCCGCACACGATGAAAACATGCGCCGTCATTTCATGCTGCAGCCAGACGCGGATGTAAAAATCATTGGCTACAATCCTGGCGGAAACAATCCAATCGCAAGCACAGGGACTTCACAGTTAAAGACGCCCTGCTTTACGGAGGGCTTGGATGTGTGCAGTGCCGTTGCGATTGGAGGTGAAAAGGTAGCGGATGGCAATCATCGACTGCCCGGAGCGAAAGTGCGCGTGTTTCACGTTTTTCCGTATAACGTCAACGTTTCCGAAACGATTTCCGCATATGTCACTCAACTCCGAAACGAAGGCCTGACCGTCAAAGCGGCGGCATACGGTGGCGACAGTGCGTATGATTATTCAGTGGCTGCGTCTGAAAATCTGCGAGCGGTACTCCGCGAACTTAGCATACCTGTTGAATTTGACGAAATGTGCGACAAAAGACCAGACAGAATTTCATCGCTGCTAGGTGCAGTGATCCGTGATGATCACAGCGTCCAGTTTTTCACCAAGCTAGCCATGACCGTCCCTGAAGAAGATGATGATGAAGAGATCGCCAGCACGGCAAGTACAAACGATCGGTCTTAGCAGACATCCAGCATAGACTCGTAGTCATAAAAAAAACCGACGGCAAACGCCGTCGGCAAAAGCACTCCCGGAGGTTTTCCAGTTCAGGGGGAACTGGAGGGAGGAGCGAGGAGACTTGAAATCAGGTCGGGGATGCGAGCTTGAAGACCCAGACGGAACCGCCCTGTTCGAGCATGTTCACGCGCTTGGCGACTTCGCCACCCCACAGCGGCACTGCACCGCCCCAGCCGGAGACTACGGCGACGTACTGCGTATCGCCATCCTTCCAGGTGATCGGAGGAGCAACCACGCCGGAGCCGGTCTGGAACTTCCAGACTTCCTTGCCGGTTTTGGCATCGAGCGCTTTCAGGAAGCCTTCAGGCGTACCGTAGAATACGAGGTCGCCGGCAGTGGTCAGCACACCACCCCACAGCGGAGCGTTGTTCTTGTTTTCCCACACGATCTTGCCGCTCTTCGGGTCGATCGCGCGCAGCGCACCGATATAGTCTTCGTTCAGCGGCTTGATGGTGAAGCCTGCACCGAGGTAGGCAGCACCCTTCTTGTAGCTGATCGGCTCGTTCCAGATTTCCATGCCCCACTCGTTGGCCGGCACGTAGAAGTAACCGGTCTTCGGGTTGTAGGCCATCGGCATCTGGTTCTTGCCGCCGAGGAAGGACGGTGCGTTGAACACGGTCTGGCCCTTCTTGCCGTCTGCACCCTTGGTCGGGTCGCCCGGACGGCTTTCCGGGATGTAGTTCGGACGGCCGGTCTTCAGGTCGATGCTCGATGCCCAGGTGATCTTCTTCACGAACGGGAAGGCATTTTGCAGCTTGCCGTTCTTCGCATCGACGACGTAGAAGAAGCCGTTGCGGTCGGCCTTGCCGCCCATGCGCTTGCCGTTCATGTCGAAGGTGACGAATTCGTTCACGCCGTCGAAGTCCCAGCCGTCATGCGGGGTGGTCTGGTAGTGCCATTTGATCTGGCCGGTTTCGACGTCGATTGCAACGGTCGAGGACGAGAACAGGTTGTCGCCAGGGCGCAGGTGGCTGTTCCACGGTGCCGGGTTGCCGGTGCCGAAGTAAGCGAGGCCGGTCGACGGATCGTAGGTGCCGCCCAGCCAAGTCGCTGCGCCGCCGGTCTTCCACAGGTCGCCCGGCCAGGACTTGTTGGTGGTGCCGGAAATGCCGTTCTCGATGGCCTTGCCGTCCTTGTCGTACTTGTAGCCCATGTGGCCTTCGACCGTCGGGCGCACCCACACCAGTTCGCCGGTGCGCGGATTGCGCGCTTCGACGCGGCCGACGATGCCGAACTCGCCGCCGGACACGCCGGTCAGCAGCAGGCCCTTGGCGATCAGCGGAGCAGCGGTGTTGGAATAGCCGGCTGAGTATTCATCGATCTTTTCCTTCCACACGACGTCGCCGGTCTTCTGGTCGAGTGCGACGAGGTAGGCGTCGAGCGTGGCGAAGATCACGAGGTTGTCGTACAGGGCAGCGCCGCGGTTGACGACGTCGCAGCACGGCATGATGCCTTCCGGCAGGCGATGCTCGTACTTCCACAGCTTCTGGCCGGTCTTGGCGTCCAGTGCATAGATACGCGAGTACGACGCGGTGACGAACATGCGGCCGTCTTGGACCAGCGGCTGCGATTCCTGGCCGCGCTGCTTTTCGCCGCCGAACGAAAAGGACCAGGCCGGCACGAGGCGCGACACGGACTTGGTGTTGATCTGCGTGAGCGGCGAGAAGCGCTGGCCTTGCGGGCCCATGCCCCACGACAGAACGTCGTCGGGTGTCTTGCTGTCGTTGTCGATCATGGCGTCGGTGACGTTGCCCGCCTGTGCGGCGAACGACGCGCCGAGCGCGGCGAGTATGGAAAATCGGATCAGAGCGTTTTTCATTTGGTCTCCCCCATCGTTAAAAATGAGCCGGCACCATCACCGGCCAGTTGTTGCTATCGTGCGCAGGCGCGTGCCGCCTGTTGTGCGAGCTGTTCGCATTCCTCATCGCTGAACAGACGGGAGCGGGTGAAGAAGCGTTTCCCGGTTCCGTTCTCCAGCGAAAACATGCCGCCCATGCCCTCTACCACGTCGATGATCAGCTGCGTGTGCTTCCAGTATTCGAACTGATCATGGCCGATGTAGAACGGCGCGCCTTGCAGCGTGCCCATGTTCACGTCGGTCTGGCTGATGCTGAATTCCCCCATCGGGTAGCACATCGGCGAACTGCCGTCGCAGCATCCACCCGACTGGAAAAACATCAGCGGCCCGTAGCGTTGCGTGAGCGCGTCGATCAGCTCGGCGGCGGCTTGGGTGCAAATCACGCGCGGCGGTGCTGTATCTGACATGTAGCGTCCTTTCTGCAAACTATCAGCCAAGGCCCAATCGGTTCGATGGCCTGCATACAGGAGCCAAGGTCGAACCGAGGAGCGCACGCGTACGTGAGTACGCCGAGCACCGCAGGTTCGAGATTGGCCCTGTACGCTGGCCAGCGAGCCGATTTAGAAGAAGCCGAGAGCCTTGGGGCTGTAGCTCACGAGCAGGTTCTTCGTTTGCTGGTAGTGGTCGAGCATCATCTTGTGCGTTTCGCGGCCGATACCGGACTGCTTGTAGCCGCCGAATGCTGCGTGGGCCGGATACAGGTGGTAGCAGTTGGTCCAGACGCGGCCGGCTTCGATGTTGCGGCCCATGCGGAAGGCGCGGGAACCGTCGCGGGTCCAGACGCCGGCGCCGAGGCCGTACAGCGTCTCGTTGGCGATCGCGAGCGCTTCTTCTTCATCCTTGAAGGTGGTGACGGAAACCACCGGTCCGAAGATTTCTTCCTGGAAGACGCGCATCTTGTTGTTGCCGCGGAAGATGGTCGGCTGGACGTAGTAGCCGGCTTCGAGGTCGCCGCCCAAGTGAGCGCGTTCGCCGCCGATCAGTACTTGCGCGCCTTCCTGCTTGCCGATGTCGATGTAGGACAGGATCTTTTCCATCTGTTCCTGCGAGGCTTGCGCACCGATCATGGTGCTTGCGTCCAGCGGGCTGCCCTGCTTGACGTTGGCCACGCGCTTGACGGCACGCTCGATGAACTTCTCGTAGATCGATTCCTGGATCAGCACGCGCGACGGGCAGGTGCAGACTTCGCCCTGGTTCAGCGCGAACATCGCGAAGCCTTCCAGTGCCTTGTCGAAGAAGTCGTCATCTTCGTTCATCACGTCGGCGAAGAAGATGTTGGGCGACTTGCCGCCGAGTTCCAGCGTGACGGGAATCAGGTTCTGCGAAGCGTATTGCATGATCAGGCGGCCGGTGCCGGTTTCGCCGGTGAAGGCGATCTTGGCGATGCGCTTGTTCGATGCGAGCGGCTTGCCTGCTTCGAGGCCGAAACCGTTGACGACGTTCAGCACGCCGGGCGGCAGCAGGTCGGCGATCAGTTCGATCAGGACCAGGATGGAAGCCGGAGTCTGTTCAGCGGGCTTCAGGACGATGCAGTTGCCGGCGGCGAGAGCCGGTGCAACCTTCCATGCGGCCATCAGGATCGGGAAGTTCCAGGGGATGATCTGGCCGACGACGCCGAGCGGCTCATGGTAGTGGTAAGCGTAGGTGTCGGCATCGACTTCGCCGATGCTGCCTTCTTGCGCGCGGATGCAGGCAGCGAAGTAGCGGAAATGGTCGATTGCCAGCGGGATGTCGGCGGCCATCGTTTCGCGGATGGGCTTGCCGTTGTCGATCGTTTCTGCGGTTGCCAGCACTTCGAGGTTGGCTTCGAGGCGGTCAGCGATCTTGTTCAGGATGTTGGCGCGTTCCGTCGGGGAGGTCTTGCCCCACTTCTTCTTGGCGGCGTGGGCAGCGTCGAGCGCCAGTTCGATGTCTTCGGCGGTGGAGCGTGCCACTTCGCAGAAGGCTTTGCCGATGACCGGCGAAATGTTTTGGAAGTACTGACCCTGTACCGGCGCGACGAATTTGCCGCCGATGAAATTGTCATAGCGTTGCTTGAACGGGTTCTTGATGCCGAGTTTGGTGATGTCTGCCAGATTCATGTCGTCCTCCGGTTGTTAGGTGGGAAGGTTGAGTGCTGCGGTTGCTTTCGGTGCTTTGGCGGCACTTAGTGCTTCAGGCACGTGTTCCTCTTCGCAATTGCCGTGCCATGTGGTTTTTGCGGGTTCCTGATTCGTTGGAGGCTGTTTTGGTGTTCCAAAGCGATGGATATGGAACAAGCGTTGTCACGTTTTTGAGCAATGCCTTTTGTACTGTTCCATTCTGTGTCAGCTTGCTTTCTCTTAAGCTGGAACGGCTGCGGTGTCGGCAAGGCAAACAAAAAGCCCGCAAGGCTTGTGACCTTGCGGGCTTGCGCCTCCACCTGCGAATCGACAGAACCTTAGAAGAACAGGATGCCGCCCAGCGACAAGCCGTTCAGGCGCGCGGTGTTGCCGCCCACTTCCTTGGAACGGGTCTGGCCGATTTCGCCGACCAGCGTGATGCTCTTGGTCAGCGAGTAGTAGGAACCCAGCGTCAGGTTGGCGTTCGAGCGCAACACGGCGGTGTCGTCGTTGTTGCGGCTGATGCCGTAGCCGATGCCGAGCTTCAGCTTGTCGCTGGTCTTGTAGGTTGCCTGGAGCAGCCAGTTGGTGGAGCGGATGTCGCCTTCGTCGCCGTCGGCCAGGATGCCGAGGCCCTTGCCGGTCTGGACGTTGCCCAGCAGGCCGAAGGCGCCGGAGGTGTACGACGCGCCGAGTTCGAAAGCATTCATCGTGAAGTCAGGTGCAGCGGTGGTGGAGTAGAACTTCTGGGACTTGGCGCCCAGCCAGGTCTTCAGGCCGTCCTTGCCGTAGGAGAGTTGTGCCTGCACTTGCGGCATCGACTTCGCGTTGAAGCTGCCGCCGTTGCCCACCGGGCTGACCAGCGCGACGTCGACGCTCATGGCATCGAGCTTCGGTGCGCTGTAGGCGATCTGGCCGTAGGTGCCGAGATAGGTGTAGCCGGCGCCGATGTGGCCGAGCGTGACGCGGCCGCGTTGCGTTGCCTGCACCGGTGCGCCGGTGCCGAGCAGCGTCATGTCGCTGAGGATGGCGTTGGAGCCGAAGATGCCGTAGTCGCGGCCCAGCTTCACCGTGCCCATGCCGGCGTTGCCGAAGGTCATGAAGGCCTGGCGCACGTCGACGCCGCTGTTGGCAGCGATCGAGCTGTCGGTCGCGGTGTGGGCCATGATGGCGATGGTGCCGGCCACGTCGTATTCGCCCTGTTTCGACTTCGCACCGGCGACCAGCGCGTTCGGCAGCAAGCCGTTACCGATGGTGGTGCGATGGTCGTCGCCGCCGCAGCCGAGGCCCTTGCCGGCGAGCGCGATGCCGCCGACAGCGTCGCCCGAGCAGCTGACCGTGGTGTAGTAGGCATTGACGATGCCGCCGACGGATACCGTCCAGTCTCCCGCCTGCATGTCGACCGCGTAGGCCGACTGGAGTCCCGCTGCCGCGAGTGCTGCCATCATCAGTTTGTTCTTCATATGTTCTCCCGTAGTTGAATGTGGAAATCGCCATTCGGTGGCGACCGGGAGCAAGGGCAAGAGGCGTGCCGGAGGGAATCAAATGCCTTGCGACATGTTGTTTGCGCGAGGCATTTTCAGAGTGAAAAACGTGCTTTTTTGCGGAGCGGGCGAAGCAGGTTTCGCGGCGTTTGTGCGTTGCATCGCGAATGTGTGCCACTGCGAAATTCTGGATCAGTGCAACAGCGAGCTGTTCAGAATTTGATCAACTCTGTGTCGCT